>DASQCE010000401.1:0-16143 GCA_035634855.1 Mycobacterium sp. | reverse complement strand
CGCGCGACGGCGTATTCGTTCATGAAGCCGTAGCCGCCGAAGACCTGGGTGGCGTCGCGGGCGTTGTCCATGGCGGCCTCGCTCGCCACCAGCTTCGCGATGGCCGCGGCCTTCTTGAAGGGCTTGCCGGCCAACATCAGTGCGGCCGCGTCGTAATAGGCGGTGCGGGCGGCGTGCGCACGGGCCTCCATGCGCGCAATCTTGAAAGCGATGGCCTGATAGGTGCCGATGGCAGAGCCGAACGCCTCGCGCTGCTTGGCGTACTTCACGCACTCGTCGACACATCCTTGCGCAGCGCCAACCGACAACGCGGCGATGGCGACCCGCCCCTCGTCGAGGATGCGCAGGAAGTTGGCGTACCCCCGACCGCGCTCACCGAGCAGATTTTCGGCGGGGACCCGGACGTCGTCGAAGGACAGCGGGTGCGTGTCCGAGGCATTCCAGCCGACCTTGCTGTACGCGGGCTCGGCGGTGAATCCCTTGGTGGGCACTGGCACCAGGATCGACGAGATCTCCTTGGATGCTCTTCGCCCAAGAGGCTCATCGCCCTTGCCACCCACGTCACCGGTGACCGCGGTGACGGTCACCAGTTTGGTGATGTCGGTGCCAGAGTTGGTGATGAACTGCTTGGAACCGTTGATGATCCAGTGTCCGTCGTCGAGGCGGGCCGTGGTCCTGGTCGCGCCCGCATCGGTTCCGCCGCCCGCCTCGGTCAGCCCGAACGCCCCGAGCGCCTTACCACTTGCCAAGAGCGGCAACCATTCCTGCTTCTGCTCCTCATTGCCGAAGCGGTACACCGGCATCGCGCCCAGCGACACCCCAGCCTCCAGGGTGATCGCAACACTCTGATCGACCTTGCCGAGTTCCTCGAGCGCCAGGCACAGCGCGAAGTAGTCGCCGCCCATGCCGCCGTATTCCTCGGGGAACGGCAGACCGAAGAGGCCCATGTCGGCCATCCCCGACACCACCTCGTACGGGAACGAATGCTCCTCGTCATGCATTGCCGCGACCGGGGCCACCACACTCTGGGCGAAGTCGCGCACGGTCTTCGCGAGCTGTTCGTAGTGATCCGGCAGCATTCCGGTAGCCAAAAAATCGCTCATGATTAGTCTTCCTTCGTACTTGCATCTGCTGAATCGCCGGCTCGGCCGGCGGTGATCCTGGCCAGCGGCTGGCCCACCTTGACCTGGTCGCCGACGGCGACGAGTAGTTCGACGACGCCGTCGACCGGCGCGGAAAGTGCATGCTCCATCTTCATCGCTTCGACGGTGACGACGACGGCGCCTGCATCTACGCGCTGGCTGTCCTGCACTCCAACCGCCACTACTGATCCCGGCATCGGGCTGGTCAGCTCCGCGTCACCGCTGTGCTCGTCATCGGGCCGCACGGGCGCTTCCCGCACTTCCTCGATCATCGCGGTGCGCCCGCCCCCCGACAGCCAGATCTGGCCAGTCCCCCCGGAGTCTTGAGTGGCCACGAGGTACTCGGTGCGCAATCCGTCCAGCGCGACGATCAGCCGATCACCGTCGAGAGATGCTGTGAGCGAATGAGATTCGCCGTCCTCGACCCGCGCGGTGGCCGCGCTCGGATTGCCGAAGAGATACACGTGGTCGGTGCGTTCACCCGCATGCAGCCGGAAGGTCGTCGGCGCCTGCTCCCCCAGCCGCCAGCCCGACGGCACCTCCCACAAGTCACCGACCGGTGCGGGCCAGCCGCGCAGCCACTTGTAGGCCGCCGCGGCGATCAGCTCGTCGTCGCCGTGCTGCGCTGGAATGTAGTCGGGAGTCCGGCGATCTAGCAGTCCCGTGTCCAGGCGGCCGGCGGCGACATCGGGATCGGCGAGCAGGAAGCGCACGAAGTCGATGTTGGTGGTGACGCCGAGCACCGCGGTGTCCGCCAACGCGCGGTCGAGCGCACGCAGCGCGGCAGGCCGGTCACCGGCGTGCGCGATGACCTTGGCCAGCATCGGGTCGTACTCGCTGCCGACGACCATGCCGGGCGCGAGGCCGGAATCCACCCGGACACCGGGCCCCTCGGGTTCGGCGAGGTCGAGCACATCGCCGCCGGTGGGCAGGAAACCGCGTGCGGGATCCTCCGCGTACACGCGGGCCTCGATGGCATGGCCGCGCATGGTGATGTCGTCCTGCCCGATCGGCAGCTTCTCCCCCGCCGCGATGCGGACCTGCAGCTCGACCAGGTCGATGCCGGTGACCATCTCGGTGACCGGGTGTTCGACCTGCAGGCGGGTGTTCATCTCCATGAAGAAGAACTCGTCGGGGCGGTCCGCGGAGACGATGAACTCGACGGTGCCTGCGCCGGTGTAATCCACGCTGCGGGCGGTGTCACAGGCGGCCGCGCCGATGCGCGCCCGGGTCGCGGGATCGAGCAACGGTGACGGCGCTTCCTCGATGACCTTCTGGTGCCGCCGTTGCAGGCTGCATTCGCGCTCGCCGAGATGGACCACGTTGCCGTAACCGTCTGCGAGCACCTGCACCTCGATGTGCCTGGGGTTCAACACAAACCGCTCCAGGAACAGCGTATCGTCGCCAAACGCCGATGCCGCCTCCCGGCGCGCCGAGACGAGGGCAACCGGTAATTCTGAGGGTTCACGCACCACTCGCATGCCCTTGCCGCCGCCGCCCGCCGACGGCTTGACCAACACCGGATATCCGACATCATCGGCGCCCGCGATCAGGTCGTCGTCAGTCAGACCGGGACGCGAGACACCGGGAACCACCGGCACACCGAACGCGGACACCGCGGCCTTCGCTGCGATCTTGTCGCCCATCGTCTGGATCGCGGCGGCAGGTGGCCCGATGAACACGATCCCAGCTGCCTGCAACGCCGCCGCGAATTGGGCGTTCTCGGAGAGGAATCCGTATCCGGGATGGACGGCCTGGGCACCGGTGCGCTTCGCGGCCGCGATGACGGCGTCGATGTTGAGGTAGCTCTGCCGCGCAGGGGCGGGCCCGATACCAACGGCGATGTCGGCCTCCGCGACGTGGCGGGCTCCGGCGTCGGCGTCGCTGAACACCGCGACCGAACGGATTCCCATCTCGCGAAGTGTGCGGATCACTCGGACCGCGATCTCTCCGCGGTTGGCAACAAGAACAGTGTCGAAGGTCGTGGAAGACATCAGCATCACATCCGGAACACGCCGTAGGAAACCGACTCGAGCGGCGCCTGCCCGACGATCGACAGCGCCAGCCCCAGCACCGTTCTGGTGTCGGCCGGGTCGATTACGCCGTCATCCCACAACCTGGCCGTCGAGTAGTAGGGATTGCCCTGGTCCTCATATTGCTGACGAATGGGCGCTTTGAACTTCTCTTCCTCTTCGGCGGTCATGTCTCCGCGCACTGTTGCCAGCACCGAGGCGGCCTGCTCACCACCCATCACCGAGATGCGCGCGTTGGGCCACATCCACAGGAACCGCGGCGAATACGCCCGTCCGCACATCGAATAGTTGCCCGCACCGTAGGAGCCGCCGATGACGACGGTCAGCTTCGGCACCCTGGCGCACGCGACGGCGGTCACCATCTTGGCGCCGTGCTTGGCGATGCCACCCGCCTCGTAATCCCGGCCTACCATGAAGCCCGAGATATTCTGCAAGAACAGCAGTGGGGTCATCCGCTTGTCGCACAGCTCGATGAAATGTGCGCCCTTAAGGGCTGATTCGCTGAACAGCACGCCGTTGTTGGCGACGATGCCGACGGGGTGTCCGTGGATGCGCGCGAAGCCGGTGACCAGCGTACTGCCGTAATCGGCCTTGAATTCGGCGAACTCGCCCGCGTCGACGATGCGGGTGATCACTTCATGCACGTCGTACGGCACCCGCGGATCGACGGGCACGACGTCATACAGCTCGGTCTGGTCCGCGACCGCGTCGACCCCCGGGGCCACCTCCCACGGCAGCGCTGTACGCGGTCCGAGCGTGGCGACGATGCGGCGGACGATCCGCAGCGCGTCGCGATCGTCGTGCGCCAAATGGTCTGTGACACCGGAGGTCTTGGAGTGCAGGTCACCGCCGCCGAGCTCTTCGGCCGTCACCACCTCGCCCGTCGCGGCCTTCACCAGCGGCGGCCCACCGAGGAAGATGGTGCCCTGGTTGCGCACGATCACCGCCTCGTCGCTCATCGCGGGCACGTATGCACCTCCTGCGGTGCACGACCCGAGCACGGCGGCGATCTGCGGAATACCTTCGGCGGACAGGTTGGCCTGGTTGTAGAAGATGCGGCCGAAGTGCTCGCGGTCGGGAAACACCTCGTCCTGGCGCGGCAGGAACGCTCCGCCGGAGTCCACCAGATAGATGCACGGCAGGCGGTTCTGTCCGGCGATCTCCTGTGCGCGCAGATGTTTCTTGACGGTGATCGGGTAGTAGGTACCACCCTTCACCGTTGCGTCGTTGGCCACGATCATGCATTCGCGGCCGGAAACTCGGCCGACGCCAGCGATCATTCCGGCGCCGGGGCATTCGTCGTCGTACATGCCGTCGGCGGCAAGCGGCGCCAATTCCAGAAAGGGGCTGCCTGGGTCGAGCAGGCCATCCACCCGGTCGCGGGGCAGCAGCTTGCCGCGGCTCACGTGGCGCTCCCTGGCGCGTTCCGGACCCCCCAATGCCGCGGTGGCCAGCTTCGCGCGCAGCTGATCGACGAGCGCGAGGTGCTCGTCACGATGTGATGCCGGCGGTGTCATCGCTGAAACCCGTTCGTTTTGAGTTAATGACGACTAACTGATGGTATGTTAGTCACGATTAACCGAGTTGTCCACCAGGACGGAATGACCAAATGGCCCCTTTGTCTATGCCGACGCCGGCCACCACCCGGCGCAGCCGGGCCAAATCGGATCGCCGCAGCCAGTTGATCGCCGCGGCCGAACGCCTTGTCGCCGAGCGCGGTTACCTTGCGGTGCGACTGGAGGATATCGGAGCCGCTGTCGGCGTCAGCGGTCCGGCGATCTACCGACACTTCCCCAACAAGGAGGCGCTGCTTGTCGAACTGCTGGTGGGAATCAGTACCCGGCTGCTGGCCGGCGCTACGGCCGTCGTCGAAACGGCCAACGACCCTGCGGATGCGCTGGACGGGCTCATCGACTTTCACTTGGACTTCGCGCTCGGCGAGTCAGACTTGATTCGCATTCAGGACCGCGACCTCGGTCATCTTCCACCGACGGCGAAGCGACAGGTGCGTAGGGCGCAGCGACAATACGTAGAGATTTGGGTTGATGTGCTCCGACGGCTGGAAGAGACCCTCAGCGAGGCCGACGCACGACTGATGGCGCACGCGACATTCGGGCTGCTGAACTCGACACCGCACAGTGTGAAACCCGGGGCCGCAAAGACGGCCGAGGCCAGCTCCCGCACCGTCTTACGAGCAATGACGGTCGCGGCGCTGACCTCGGCCGGTCGTGCCGGGCGTTAGTACCAGACTTTCCTACCGCCAATGGGCCGTCCGACGGATCCAAGGATCCAGAAGACCGCGCCGATGACAAGCAGCACGACGCCGATGTAGGTCAGAATCGAGATCCCGAATACCAGCCCAAGAATGAGCAGGATGGCTCCAAGAACGATCATTGGTTACTCCATTTCTTCCATCGAATTGTTAACTGCCAGTTGATTACTGGCTGGGCTTGGGCAGGTTGCAGTTGGCCACCTTCGGGTTGACGCCCGCGTAGTTCAAGGGACCTACCACCACCGTGAGGGCGATAGTCCCCGCTGTCGCGCAATTGTTTTCAGAGGCCCTGAAGTAATCACGTTGGTATGCGGCGAGCACTCCGATCAGCAACCAGACGAGCACAATGACGCCGAGAATTCCGCCACCTCGCATGCCGCCCCTCCATCCGTGTGTTGCGCCAGCACTGACGCGCAGCACCGGTTTACCCGGCGGATAATTCGTCCAAACCTTCCCGCCAGCCACGGATTGATCACGAAATGGGCGTGGCTGCGAACGCCGCGGTGAGCCAGTCGCACATGGCTCTGACCAGCACCGCACGGTTCTCTCGCTTGTCGATCCCATGGCCGTCGTCGTCGAAGACCAGCAATTCGACGTGGCGGCCGAGCGCACGCAGGGCGTCGGACATTTGCTGCGACTCCGTGGGCGGGACGTTGGTGTCGTTGAGACCGTGGACCAACAGCAGGGGCGCGGTCAGTGCGTGCGCGCGTTTCAGCGGCGACAACCGATCGAGGAGTTCCCGGTCGCTGACTGGGTGGCCGTACTTGGGGTGGGCTGCCGCGGCGATCCATGGTTCGGTGGTGCGGAACCACGTGTTCAAGTCGCTCATTCCGCAGATGCTGATTCCTGCGGCGAATAGTTGCGGATGAAAAGTCAGCGCCGCCTGCGTCAAATACCCGCCGTAGGACCAGCCGCAGCACGCAATGGAGCCCTCGCGGGCGAGGCCACGGTCGATCAGATAGCACACCGCGTCGGCAACGTCGTCTATCGCCGCGAATCGACGCTCCTTGTCATCGGCGTGCATGAACGTTCGGCCGAATCCCCCGGAACCGCGGACATTCGGAAGAAACACGCTGATGCCCGCTTCCAGCAGAGGCGGGAAGAACTCGTTGTATCCGGGGCGACCCTGCCCTTCCGGCCCGCCATGCAGGAAAATCATCGCGCCGATCGGTTCGATACCCGGCGGCGGGCGGAACAACCAGCCGGTGAACTGCAGCCCGTCGCGGGCGGTGATGGTCTCGAGAGTGGGGTCGGCGGCGACGGGCCCGGTGCTGGGCTCCCTGTCGACCGGCTCCCATTCCCGGGTGCGGGGATTGACCAGCTCGACCGCCGGTGGCGTCGACGGACCCTCCACCGTCATCGCAAGCATGGACCCGCCCGCGCTGATGCTGAGCTCGCTGGCCACCATGCCGGGCAGCGGAATTGGGTCGTGCAGCGTGTTGTCCGCAAGCTCCAGGATCTGTAATTCGCTGACCCCGTTGATATTCCACAACAGCGCCGCTGTGGAGAGGTCGTCGCTGACGGTGAACTCATCGAGTTCATAGCCCGCCCGCGCGGCGACCACCTGATACGACACCCCATCGGGGGTCGTGGTGACCTCCAACATTCGGGCGTGGTCGGTGCCGTTCTCGCTGCGGATGAGGGCGCGGACATAGCCGTCAGGGCTGTTGACACCGTAGAACTTCGCCGGCTGGTACAGCTCGGTCAGTTCTCCCTCCAGCCCTGCGCGCAGCCGGCGCGGACTGTGGTCGTCGAGGATGATCCCTGCATCGGTGGTGGAGCCCGGATCATATGGCAGTAGCGCGATTTCGGTCAGACCGCGGAGCATGATCAAATCGCGGTAGCCGCGCGGCCCGACCCGCACCAACGACGCCCCCGCCCACGCGTCGACCAGCCTGCCGCCGGAGCGCCGGTCGAGCACCACCGTGGCGCCGTCGGACGGATCGATCAGACACGAACTACCGACGCCGTCCTCACCGGTGAGGATCGCGGCGACGTGGGTGCCGTCCCAAGCGATCAGTTCTGCGGTGCCTTCCTGCACGCCCGCCGGCCAGCGATCGATGCGGCGAGCGTCGCGGTCGTCGGGATCGGTTGTCACGACCCAGATCTGGCTGCGGGTGCCGCCCTCGGGTGCGACCTGACACGCCAGCCAATGGCCGTCCGCGGAGTGGATAACGCGGGTGACGGGGCCTTCGACGGGGAGTTCGACGTCACGAGACGAACTCGCGCGCCAGCCACGCAGAAAGCGCTGCACCGCCCGCGGATAGCCGCCATCGTCGACAAGGTGGGCGAACGCGGTGGCGTCCGGCGACAGCGACGCGCCATAGTTTGCGCGCACCTGCTGTCCCACGGGACTAATTTGCCATACTCTGCAACCACATTTCGAGCACCGCAAGTTGCCAGAGCACGTTGGCGCCGAGCGTGGTACGCGTTTCGTTCGGAGCGGCGAGCAGCGCGTCGACGGTTTCCCTGCGATACAGGCCGCGGGTCCTGGCGGCGTCGTTGGTCAGCGCGTCGCGGACCATGTCCAGCACGTCGCCGTGCAAGTGCCGGATGCCGGGCACCGGGAAGTATCCCTTGGTGCGGTCGATCACCTCGGAAGGCAGCAGCGCCCGCGACGCGTCCTTGAGCACGCCCTTGCCGGCACCGGCGAGTTTCAATGCCGCCGGGCACGAGGCAGCCAGTTCCACGAAATCGTGGTCCAGGAACGGCACCCTGGCCTCCAGCCCCCATGCCATCGTCATCGTGTCCACGCGTTTGACCGGGTCATCGACCAGCATCACCTGCGTATCCAGTCGGAGCGCGGCGTCCACCGCGGTCTCGGCGCCCGGGGCGGCCTGGTGCGCCATGACGAACCGGCGACTTGGATCTTCGGCGGCAATGGCGTACTCGGGCGCGAAGATCGCCAGCACGTCGGAGTGATCGCGATCGAAGAACACCTTGGCGTACGCCTCGGTGGTCTGCTCGCGGGCCACGGTCGCCAGCGGCGGGTACCAGTCGTAACCGGCCAGGATCTCGTCGGCGCCCTGGCCGGATTGCACCACCTTGACCGACTTGCTGACTTCCTCTGATAGCAGGTAGAACGCCACGCAATCATGGCTGACCATCGGTTCGCTCATCGCCGCAATGGTTTTCGGCACCGCCGGCAGTAAGCGCGAACTGTCGATGTGGATACGGTGGTGATTTGTGTCGAAGGCCTTGGCGATCAGGTCGGAATAGAAGTACTCGTCACCCGATTCGTCACCAACCGAGTCGAATCCGATCGAAAATGTGGCCAGGCCGTGCTGGCCCTGCTCGGCCAGCAGCGCAACCACGATAGACGAGTCGATGCCGCCGGACAGCAGGACGCCGACGGGGACGTCGGCGACCATCCGCCGCGCCACCGCCGTACGCAGCGCGTCCATCAGCGCCTCCTGCCAGTCGCGCTTGGTCCAGGACACTCGCGCCGGATCTCGCTCGAAAAGCGGTGTCCAATAGAGCGTGTCGGCGTGTGCACCGTCGGGCTGGATCACCCGCACGGTCGCCGGCGGCAGCTTGCGCACGCCGCGGTAGATGGTGCGCGGTGCGGGCACCACGGAGTGAAAGCTCATGTAGTGGTGCAGTGCGTGGCGGTCGAGTTCGGTGTCTACCTCGCCGCCGTCGAGCAGGGCGCGCACGGTCGAGGCGAACCGTAGCCGTCCCGGCGCTTCGGCCACATAAAGCGGTTTGATGCCGAGGCGATCGCGCGCGAGGGTTACGACGCCGGTTTCTCGATCGGCGATCGCGAATGCGAACATGCCCTTGAAGTGATCCACGCAGTCGGTTCCCCATCGGTGAAACGCCTTGATCACGACCTCGCTGTCGGCAGTCGAAAAGAATTGGTATCCAACAGCTTCGAGCTCTTTGCGCAGCTCCTGGTAGTTGTAAATGCAGCCGTTGAACACCAGGGTCAGCCCGAGGTCGCTGTCGACCATCGGCTGTTCGCCCCGTGCCGACAGGTCGATGATCGACAGGCGCCGGTGGCCGAACGCGAGCGGACCGTGCGCGACGACGCCGTCGGAATCGGGGCCGCGGGACGCCATGGCACCCGTCATCCGGGTCACCGCGGCCACGTCGGCCGACCGTCCGTCGAAGCGGATTTCTCCGCAGATACCGCACATGTTGCCTTCCGTTCCCTACGGCGCCGCTTGGTCGTGTTGGCCACCAGTCAAGATCCAGGTGTCCTTGCTGCCGCCGCCCGAGGATGAGTTCACGATGCGAGATCCGCGTGCTGCCACCCGGGTCAGCCCAGCCGGCATGACGTGTGCCGTCACCGTATCGTCGGGCCCGGGCCGCAGGTGCACGAACGCCCGCAGGTCGACGTGGTGCGGATACATTCCCTCTCCGTCGAATGTCGGGTGAGTGGACAGCGCGATCGCCTCTTGGGCGATGTAACGCTCCGGTTGGGTCTGCAGCTCGCGACGGCGGGCCTCCAGCACATCTGTGGGGGCTTCCGGTCCGATCACCACGCCGGCACCGCCGTGCCCGTCGATCGGTTTGACCACCAACTCGGCGATGTTGTCCAGCACGTAATCACGCTGCGCGCGTTCGGCGCAGATCCACGTCGGCACCTGCGCCAAAGCCGGCTTCTCACCGAGGTAGTACTTGATCATCGCGGGTACGTACGGGTAAACGGCCTTGTCGTCGGCGACGCCGTTGCCCAGCGCGTTGGCAATGGTCAGCGTCCCGCTCGTGACCGCCTCGAGCAGACCGGGCCGTAACGCGCTGGCGTCGTATCCGGTGGACGACAGCAGCATGTCCTCGTCCATCCGGGCGTATAGCACGTCGACAGGGTGAACGTCTGAACCGATGTGGCGGAACAGTTTCCCGTCGCGGACCGACAGGTCCAAGGTCTGCACAAGCGGGATGCCCAGCTCTTCGGCCAGGAAGGTGTGCTCGAACCAGGCAGAGTCGTCCCAGCCAGCGGACAACAGCGCCACCGACGGTTCGTCGCCGGCCCGCGGCGGCGCCGCGGCGCGCAAGGTCTCCAGCAGCATCGCCGGCACCCGGTCCACGTCGCCGAGCTCGGCCGGCCGCTCAAGCTCGGGCAGGTGCTTGGTGAGCAGCCGCCGGTTCGCGATCGCATAGGCGGTGCCCGAGGGGATGCGCAGGTTGTCTTCGAGCACCATCCAGTTGCCGGCGCTGTCGCAAACCAGGTCGGTGCCGCTGACGTGGGCGCGGACAGAGTCGCGCGACAGCCGGCCCGTCGAACGGAATCCGGGTGCACGGTCCAGCATGTACATCCCGATGACGCCGTCGGCGAGGATGGCCTGCTCGGAGTAGATGTCACGCAGGAAGGCGTTGAGCGCCTTGGCCCGCTGAGCCAGACCGGCGGTGAGTTCTGCCCACTCGTCAGCGGCGACCAACCTCGGCATCAGGTCGAGCGGGAACACCTGGGCGCGGTTTTGGCCGCTGACCCTGAACGTGATGCTCTCGGCGCGTTGGTCCTGCTCGATGTCGCCCTCCCGGGACCGCAACACCGCGACCCCGAGGTCGGCGACGGCGTGCAGAATCTTTTCGTAGGGGGGCCACGGCCGCCCAGTGGGGTCGACGGCCTCGTCGTAGCTGACGGCGGCGGCCTTGTCGGCTGGGTCGTACTCGCGGTCGGGTTGGTAGCCGAACAGCAGTGTCGGGTCTTCGATTACGGCCGCCGCCGTGTCCGGCCAGGTGCCCGCGGTTTCGGCGATCAGCTGGTCAACGACATCGGTTAGCCGGCCGCGGCGACGCAAAGCCCGTCGCTGACGGGCCGCCGACGTGCCGGCGAGCAGCACCTGCCGGGTCAGCTCGACGATCATCTGCCAGTCCCCCGCCGCCTCCAGCTGCGGACGCAGCGAGCGCACGAGTTCGGTGACGACGTCTCGGGCGGGCCGGCTGACCGGACCGTCGATGTCGACCAGCTCGCCCTCCAGACCCGAGCGGGCCGCCCGCCACAGCGCCGCGCGGCCCAGCGGCGGCGAAACCTCGACGGCGGGGACGCCCGCTCGGAGCCCCTCCACCTCGCGTCCGACCAATGCTCGGAACAGGCCGGCGATCAACACGATGGTGTCCACCGAGGGGCAGCTGTCGCACACCCGCAGTTCCAGCGTGGGCGCGGCGACGGCCGGACGCACGTCGAAGTAGACCATCCCGGCGTCTGCGATTGCTCCGCTCGCCACCAGCTCGGCCACGAGTTTGTCGTATTCGGCGGCTGAGGACACGGGCGCGGCCAGTCCCGTCGTCGGCCAGCGCTGCCACACCAAGGTTCGCCCGCTGGAGTAGCCAGTGTCGGAGCCGTCGGACCAGAACGGCGAACTGGCCGACAGCGCCAGCAGTGTCGGCACATACGCAGACACCCGGTTGGCCACGACGACCGACTCGTCGCGGTCGGCCACGCCGACGTGCACCTGGGTGCCGCAGATGAGTTGTTCGCGGGCCAGCAGCTGGTAATCGGCGAGCATCTGCCGGTAGCGGGCGGTCTGCGTGACCTGCATTTCGGCGGGCACCGACAGCGGCACCGCCCCGGCGGCCACCACGCCCATGCCGAGTTTGGCGGCGGCGTCGACAAGCACCTTGCGGTGGCCCTGCAGATCGGCGCGCAGTCCGTCGAGGGTGTCGACCACGCCGCTGTTCATTTCGACCACGCAGCGCTGCAACTCGGCGACGTAGCTGTCGGACAACTCATCGAGCAGTGCAGGTGCCCGGGCCGTCAGCCGTCTGGTCTTCAGGTCGACGAGGTGGAATTCCTCCTCGACGCCCATCGTTAGCGACATGACGCCTCGCATTTCGGCCATGGAATTGACGCGTAGTTACGTCAGTGTTTAACCGCGGTTGTTGCCGGTAAACGCTGAGGCTATCTCTTTCGCCAGAATAGGTCGCCGCGACGAAAAGCCCTACAACGAGCCACGCAGGTACCCTGCAGCCATGAGGTGGGTATGACCGATTCACCACGCCGTGACGGGCCCGAACCCGTCGGCAACAGCTATCCGGGATACAGCGATCCGGCATATGCGAGCCAGGCGCCCTACGGCCCCACCTACCAGGCACCGGCTACGCCGGCGCCCACCGAGCGGCTACCCGCCTACCCGCCGTATGGCTATGACCCGTATTCGACCGGCCAATACGGCTCGCAGTATCCGCCGGGTGAGCCCCCGCAGCCGCCGCCTCCAGAGGGCCCGAAGTCGCCGCGCTGGCTCTGGATTGTCGCCGCAATCGCCGTGCTCACCGTCATCGGCCTCGTCATCGCGTTGGTGATCGTCAACAGTTCGAAGCAGGACACCGTCGTCGCGCCGCTGCCGTCGCTGACCGAGCCGAACTCCACCCGACCCACGCCCACGACGACGCCAAGACCGACCATCCCCGTCTTCCCGCTGCCGACGCTGCCGAGCACGCCGCCCACCACCAGCCCGACCGGCCCCTCAGTGCCGGGTGCGACCGAAACCGTGGTGTACGACGTCTCCGGCGACGGTCGGGCCATCAACATCACCTACGTCGACAACGGTGGCGTGCTGCAGACCGAGTTCAACGTGATGCTGCCGTGGAGCAAGGAAGTCGAGCTAGCCCAGCCGGCCAAGGACTCCGCCAGTGTCAGCATCATCAACGTCGGCCGCGAAGTGAGCTGTTCGATCACCGTCAACGGTGTGAAAGTACAGCAGCGCACCGGCGCGGGGCTGACGATCTGCACCGCGGCCGGTTAGACCGCGACCGACCTGCGCGGCACTCGCACCGCGAGCATCACGGTGAAGCCCGCCGCCAACACCAGCAGTAGACCCGCGATGCCCGCGCGATCCGCCCCGAAGACGGCGACGAACGCGGAGAACATGAACGGTGCGAGCGGCGCCACCGCCCGGCCCGTCATGGTGTAGAGGCCGAACGCCACCCCCTCCTTGCCGTGCGAGGTCATCCTCAGCAGCAGGGTGCGCGCAGAGGCCTGCGTCGGCCCGATAAAGAGGCATAGCAGCAGCCCGCACACCCAGAACGCCGCGGCGCCGGATGCCGCCATCAGGGTCAAGCCAACGGCGATCATGGCCGCCAGCGAGCTCAGGATGACCGTCTTTGAGCCGACGCGGTCGTCGAGCAGTCCGCCGACCACCGCACCTGTCGCGGCCACCACGTTGGCGGTCACACCGAACAGCAGCACATTCGCCGCAGAGATGCCGTAGACGGTCACGCCGAGCACCGCGCCGAACGTGAACACGCCGCCCAATCCATCGCGGAACACCGCGCTGGCGAGCAGGTAATAGACGAAATTTCGATCACGCCTCCACTCGGAGGTCAGGTCCGCCCAGAGCTTGCGGTAGGCGCCGCGCACACCGGCCGACGACCGTGCCGGCGGTTCGATGTCGGCCGGCGGAGGTGGCACGATGAGCACAGGCAGCGCGAACGCGGCCATCCAGGCAGCAGTGACGAGCATGGCCGCGCGAACGTTCTGCCCGTCTGCGGTCGGGATGTCCAGCAGACCCACCGTTGGGCCGTCGCCCGCGATGAATCCCCCGTAGATCATGAGAAGCAACACCACGCTGCCGACATAGCCTGCGGCCCAACCGAATCCGGACACCCGGCCGGACGTCTCCGGTGTCGTCAGCTGCCGCAGCATCGCGTTGTACGGAACGCTGGCCAG
The DNA here is from genome assembly GCA_035634855.1 of Mycobacterium sp. Taxonomy (GTDB): domain Bacteria; phylum Actinomycetota; class Actinomycetes; order Mycobacteriales; family Mycobacteriaceae; genus Mycobacterium. The sequence continues at coordinate 2,082 of DASQCE010000401.1, read as the reverse complement.
GTCGTTGCACGCCGCGGTGAACCCGAGCAGCAGAAGGCCTGCCAACAGGTAACCGGCGTCGTCGCGGATCAGGCTCATTGCCGATGTCAGCAGCACCACTATCGCGGTGAGGATCCCCAGCGCGCGCCGGCGTCGATGCGGCGCGTCAACCCAGACTCCGGTCACTGGTGCGAGCAATGCAACCGTGACACCGGAGAAGAACAGCGCCAAGCCGAGCAAGCTCGCCGGGCTCGTACCGCCGGGCAGATCGTCACCGACAGAACGGGTCAGGTAGACGGAGAATACGAAGGTCACGACGATCGCGCTGACCCCCGTCGAGCCGCAGTCCCACAGCGCCCACGCCACCACCCGCGACCTCGCCGCGGTCTGCGTGGGCGGGCGCGATGCGCTCATGTTCGCCCACGATATAGTCCGGCCCATGCCAGTACCCGCTCCCAGCGCGGACGCCCGTGCCGTCGTCACCGGTGCGTCGCAGAACATCGGCGAAGCGCTGGCTGTCGAGCTCGCCGCACGCGGGCACCATCTGATCATCACGGCCCGCCGCGAGGATGTGCTGAGAGCGCTGGCGGGCCGGCTCACCCAGCAGTACGGAGTGACGGTCGAGGTGCGTCCCGTCGATCTCGCCGATCCGGCCGAGCGCGCCAAGCTGTGCGACGAGCTTGCCGTGCGCAACATCTCGATCCTGTGCGCCAACGCGGGCACCGCGACGTTCGGACCGGTCGCCTCGCTGGACCCGGCCGCGGAGAAGGCTCAGGTGCAGCTGAATGTCCTTGGTGTACACGACCTTGCGCTCGCCGTGTTGCCCGGCATGGTGGAACGTGAGGCTGGCGGCATCCTGATTTCCGGTTCGGCAGCGGGAAATTCGCCGATCCCCAACAACGCCACGTATGCGGCCACCAAGGCGTTCGTCAACACATTCAGCGAGTCGCTTCGAGGCGAGCTCAAGCGTGCGGGCGTACACGTCACGCTGCTGGCTCCGGGCCCGGTTCGCGAGACGTTGCCGGACGCTCACGAGCAATCGCTGGTGGAGAAGCTGATCCCGGATTTCCTGTGGATCTCCACCGAATACACCGCCAAGCTGTCGCTGGATGGCTTGGAGCGCAACAGGATGCGCGTAGTTCCGGGCGTCACGTCGAAGGCGATGTCGGTGGCATCGGGCTACACGCCGCGGTCCATCGTGACGCCGATCGTCGGCGCGGTCTACAAGAAACTCGGCGGCGGCTAGCCCGATGTGCGCCGAAACTGTATGCCAGCAGGGAAAGTCCGACGAGTAAGGGCCTGCTGGAATACCGTTTCGCGGCTAGCGGCGCCGGCGGCCGGTGCCGAAGATGCTGCGCGTGATCTCGCGGCCGATGACGGTGCCCGCAGAGCGCATTGCGCTCTTGAACGCCGGGCTCTCCATCATCTTCTCGAGCATTCCTGGCTCGGCGCTCCCCCGCGACTTCACCTCACCCTCGGTGCTGGCTTCGCCTGCGTCGACGGGCACTGGCGGCGGCAACGGAGCGTTCGGTGCCGGGGGTGCGACCTTCGCCTGCAGGATCTCGTAGGCCGACTGTGGATCGATCGTCTGGCCGTACTTCGCGTGCAGCGGACTGACTTTCGCGGCCGCGGCGATCGCATCGCTGCCGACCGCGCCCATCAGCGAACGCGGCGCCCGCATTCGCGTCCACGCCACCGGCGTCGGCGCGCCCTGCTCCGACAGCACGGTCACGATCGCCTCGCCGATGCCGAGCGACGTCAGCGCCTTCTCCAGGTCGTAGACATCGGTTTTCGGGTAGGTGCGGACCGTTTTGGTGAGCGCCTTCTGATCGTCGGGGGTGAACGCGCGCAGCGCGTGCTGGATGCGCGCACCGAGCTGGCTGAGCACGTCATTGGGCACGTCGGTCGGCAGCTGCGTGCAGAAGAACACGCCGACGCCTTTGGACCGGATCAGCTTCACGGTCTGTTCGACCTGTTCGAGGAACGCCTTGGAGGCGTCGGTGAACAGCAGGTGCGCCTCGTCGAACATGAACACCAGCTTGGGCTTGTCGATGTCGCCGACCTCGGGCAGCGCCGTGAACAGGTCGGCAAGCACCCACATCA
>DASQCE010000400.1:0-5781 GCA_035634855.1 Mycobacterium sp. | reverse complement strand
TGCTGGCCACCGACATCGCTGCGGTGGACCACCACGAGGGCACGATCACGCTGATCGCCAACGCGGTGAACTGGAACGGCACCGACGAGCGTGTCGACTGGGCCTACGACGACGCAGTCACCCGGCTGGACGTGATGACGGCTGCGCTCGGTGAGCACCTTCCGTCAACGGTGGCCACGTTCAGCCGTCCTGAGCCGCTGCACCGTTCGCAGCGCACGCTGGAAGAGTACGGGGCGATTGTCGAGAAGCTCGTCGGCGACATCGAGGCGGGCGAGGCGTTCCAGGTGGTGCCGTCGCAGCGGTTCGAGATGGACACCGACGCCGACCCGCTCGACGTGTACCGGATGTTGCGGGTGACCAACCCGAGCCCGTACATGTATCTGCTGAATGTGCCCAATGAAGCTGGCGGACTGGACTTTTCGATCGTCGGCTCTAGCCCTGAGGCGTTGGTGGCGGTCAAGGATGGCCGGGCGTCGACGCATCCGATCGCGGGCACGCGGTGGCGCGGACAGACCGAGGAAGAGGACCTGCTACTCGAAAAGGAGCTGGCCGAGGACGAGAAGGAACGCGCCGAACACCTGATGCTGGTCGACCTCGGGCGCAACGACCTGGGCCGGGTGTGCCAGCCGGGCACCGTGCGCGTCGAGGACTACAGCCACATCGAGCGCTACAGCCACGTCATGCACCTGGTGTCGACGGTGAGGGGGCTGCTGGCTCCCGGTAAGTCGGCGCTGGATGCGGTGACCGCCTGTTTCCCGGCGGGCACGCTGTCGGGCGCGCCAAAGGTGCGGGCGATGGAGCTGATCGAGGAGGTCGAGAAGACCCGCCGCGGCCTCTACGGCGGGGTGCTGGGCTATCTGGACTTCGCAGGCAACGCGGACTTCGCGATCGCCATCCGCACCGCGTTGATGCGCAACGGCACGGCTTATGTGCAGGCCGGCGGGGGAGTCGTGGCCGACTCCAACGGGCCGTACGAGTACACCGAGGCTGCGAACAAGGCCAAGGCGGTGCTGAACGCGATCGCCGCGGCGGAAACGCTGACCGAACCGTGATCCGGCTGGCCCAGCTCCTGCTCCTGCTGTCCGCGGGTGCACTGTGGTCGGCGTCGCGAATGGTGTGGGTCGAGGTGCAGTCGTTCGACGGGCTCGGGCAGCCCAAGACCACCGCATTGAGCGGGGCGTCGTGGTCGACGGCGATGGTGCCGCTGGCGGTGCTGCTGCTGGCCGCCGCGGTGGCGGCGCTGGCAGTGCGGGGCTGGCCGCTGCGGTTGTTCGCGGTGCTCGTCGCCGCGGCGAGCGCTGGGATGGCCTACCTGGCCATCAGTCTGTGGGTGATCCGCGATGTCGCGGAGCGGGCTGTGCATCTCGCGGGCGTGCCAGTGGCGAACCTGGTCGACACGCACCGCCACTACGGTGGCGCGATCGTCACGTTGGTGGCCGCGGTGGTCACGCTCGTCGGTGCGGTACTGCTGGTGCGCTCGGCGACCAGAGCCAAGCCCGAGGCGGCCCGCTATGAGCGTCGTGGCGCGCCGTCGCCACAGGAGGCCGCCACGACATCCGAGCGGGCGATCTGGGACGCCCTCGACGAGGGGCGGGACCCGACCGATTCGGACAACAAGGGTCGGTGATCGATCGTGGCGTGGTGACGGTTACCCTTCGATGAAGATCAAACGCGCGCACAGGAAGGACAACGACGGGTATGAGTTCGGCGACCGTGCTCGACTCCATCATCGAGGGAGTCCGGGCCGACGTTGCCGCTCGTGAGGCCGTCGTTTCCCTCGCGGAGATCAAAGAGATGGCCAAGAGCGCGCCGCCGCCGCTGGACGTGCTGGCCGCGCTGCGCGAACCGGGCATCGGCGTGATCGCGGAAGTGAAGCGGGCGAGCCCGTCGCGTGGTGCGCTTGCATCGATCTCCGATCCAGCCAAGCTGGCCCGCGCTTACGAGGACGGTGGAGCGCGCGTCATCAGCGTGCTGACCGAGCAGCGCCGGTTCAACGGCTCGCTCGACGACCTGGACGCGGTGCGGGCGGCGGTGTCAATCCCCGTGCTGCGCAAGGACTTTATGGTCCGGCCGTATCAGATACACGAGGCTCGTGCGCACGGCGCCGACATGCTGCTGCTGATCGTCGCGGCACTGGACCAACCGGTGCTGGCGTCGATGCTGGATCGGACCGAGTCGCTTGGGATGACGGCGCTAGTCGAGGTGCACACGGAGGAAGAGGCCGATCGTGCGCTGCAGGCGGGTGCGAAGGTCATCGGCGTCAATGCACGCGACCTCAAGACGCTTGACGTCGATCGTGATTGCTTCGCGCGCATCGCGCCGGGGCTGCCTAGCAATGTCATTCGGATCGCGGAGTCGGGGATACGCGGCACCGCCGATCTGCTCGCCTACGCCGGGGCAGGCGCCGACGCGGTGCTTGTCGGCGAGGGGCTGGTCACCAGTGGCGATCCCCGTGGCGCTGTTGCCGATTTGGTCACCGCAGGCACGCATCCGTCGTGCCCGAAACCCGCACGCTGACAAGTGGCCGACCTCGCCGGCCCGGAGCTACCGCGTTCCAGCGCGGCCGTTGCCGAACCCACCGTCCACGATCCCGATGCGCGTGGCCATTTCGGTGTCTACGGCGGGCGGTTCGTCCCCGAGGCGTTGATGGCCGTCATCGAGGAGGTCACCGCCGCCTATGAAAAGGCACGGGGCGACCAAGCTTTCCTTGACGAACTGGACCGCCTGCAGCGGCACTACAGCGGGCGGCCGTCGCCGTTGTACGAGGCTGAGCGGCTTTCGGACCACGCCGGTGGCGCGAGGCTGTTCCTGAAGCGAGAAGACCTCAACCACACCGGATCTCACAAGATCAACAACGTGCTGGGTCAGGCGCTGCTGGCGCGCCAGATGGGCAAGACGCGGGTGATCGCTGAAACCGGTGCTGGACAGCACGGGGTGGCGACCGCGACGGCGTGCGCGCTGCTGGGACTCGAGTGTGTCATCTACATGGGCGCCGTCGACACCGCGCGGCAGGCGCTCAACGTGGCCCGGATGCGGCTGCTCGGCGCGACCGTGGTGTCGGTCGATGCCGGTTCCAAGACCTTGAAGGACGCGATCAATGAGGCGTTCCGTGACTGGGTCACGAACGCCGACAACACCTACTACTGCTTCGGCACCGCCGCGGGCCCGCATCCCTTCCCGACGATGGTGCGCGACTTTCAGCGAGTGATCGGGCTGGAAGCGCGGGTGCAGATCGTCGAACAGGCGGGCCGGTTGCCCGACGCGGTGACGGCGTGTGTGGGTGGCGGCTCCAACGCAATCGGCATCTTCCACCCGTTCATCGACGATCCGGGAGTCCGGCTCGTCGGCTACGAGGCGGCGGGTGACGGTGTCGAGACCGGGCGTCACGCCGCGACGTTCACTGGTGGATCGCCTGGTGCGTTTCAGGGCTCGTTCTCATATCTGCTGCAGGACGAAGACGGGCAGACCATCGAATCGCATTCGATCTCAGCAGGTTTGGATTACCCGGGGGTCGGCCCGGAGCATGCCTTCCTCAAGGACACCGGCCGTGCAGAGTATCGGCCGGTCACCGACACCGAGGCAATGGACGCCTTTTCGCTGCTGTGCCGCACCGAGGGCATCATCCCCGCGATCGAGTCGGCGCACGCGGTGGCAGGCGCGCTGAAGCTCGGCGTTGAGTTGGGTCGTGGGTCGATCATCCTGGTGAACATGTCGGGCCGCGGCGACAAGGACGTCGAGACGGCCGCCAAGTGGTTCGGCCTGTTGGACGGTGCGTCATGAGTGGGCTTTCTTCGTTGTTTGAGGAGTGCCGCGCGGAAGGCCGTTCGGCGTTGATCGGCTACCTGCCGACGGGATTCCCCGATGTGCCGACGTCGATTTCGGCGATGACCGCCATGGTCGAATCCGGATGCGACATCATCGAAGTCGGCATCGCGTACTCCGACCCGGGGATGGACGGACCCGTTATCGCAGCGGCGGCCGAGGCGGCACTGCGCGGCGGAGTTCGGGTGCGTGACGCGCTGGCTGCGGTCGAGGCGATCAGCAACGCCGGCGGTCGGGCCGTGGTCATGACGTACTGGAATCCGGTGTTGCGCTGGGGTGTCGATGCGTTCGCTCGTGATCTGGCCGCTGCGGGTGGGCTCGGGATGATCACCCCCGACTTGATTCCGGACGAGGCCGACGAGTGGTTGGCCGTGTCCGATGCCCGCGATCTGGACCGAATCTTCTTGGTGGCACCATCGTCGACACCGGAGCGGTTGGCGGCGACGGTCCAGGCGTCGCGCGGATTCGTCTACGCCGCTTCGACGATGGGGGTCACGGGTGCACGTGATGCGGTGTCGGTCGCGGCGCCCGAACTAGTGCGTCGGGTGAAGGCGGTATCGGATATTCCGGTCGGCGTCGGATTGGGCGTGCGGTCCCGTGAACAGGCGGCGGAGATCGGCGCCTACGCGGACGGGGTGATCGTGGGGTCGGCATTGGTGTTGGCGTTGAAGGACGGTATTCCGGCGGTGCGGTCGCTGACCGCGGAACTCGCCGACGGTGTGCGGCAGAGGATTACTGCGTGACGACGACTTACCTGGCCTATATACCCAGCCCGCCGCAGGGTGTTTGGCATCTCGGCCCTGTGCCCCTGCGGGCGTATGCGTTGTTCATCATCGTCGGGATCGTGGTGGCGCTGGTGCTCGGCGACCGGCGGTGGGTGGCCCGTGGCGGCCAAGCGGGGGTCATCTACGACATTGCGCTGTGGGCCGTGCCGTTCGGCCTGATCGGTGGACGGCTCTATCACGTGATCACGGACTGGCGGACCTACTTCGGAGACGATGGCGCGGGACTGGCGGGGGCGCTGCGGATCTGGGACGGCGGTCTTGGCATCTGGGGCGCGGTGGCGCTGGGCGGCGTCGGTGCGTGGATAGGGTGCCGCCAGAAGGGCATTCCGTTGCCGGCCTTCGGTGACGCGATCGCGCCGGGAATCATTCTGGCGCAGGCCATCGGCCGCCTGGGCAACTACTTCAATCAGGAGCTCTACGGTCGGCCGACGACGCTGCCGTGGGGCCTGGAGATCTATGAGCGCCGCGACGCGGCCGGTGCGCTCGACACGTTGAACGGTGTGTCGACGGGTCAGTTGATCGAGGTCGTCCATCCGACGTTTCTGTACGAATTGCTATGGAACGTCTTGGTTTTCGCAGCGTTGATCTACATCGACCGGCGATTCAAGGTAGGCCACGGCCGGCTGTTCGCGATGTATGTGGCGGGCTACTGCCTTGGCCGGTTCTGGATCGAGCTGATGCGCAGCGACGTCGCCACACACATCGCGGGGATTCGGGTCAATTCGTTCACGTCGACGTTCGTGTTCATCGGTGCGGTGGTGTACATCATGGTCGCGCCGAAGGGCCGAGAGGAGCCCGCTTCCCTTGCCGGTAAGCCGGAGACGGTCGAGGAGGAAGAAGACGCGGTCGAGGCGTTCGCGAAGGAGTTGACCGCGGTAGCCGCCACGACCGGTGTCGTCGCCGCTGCGAAGGCCGCGGGTGACGTGGAAGACGAGGACGCCAAGGCCGCCGTCGAGGACGCCAAGGAAGGGAAGACAGACGAGCCAGAAGGGTCTGAGGCCGAAGAATTCGCCGCGGACATTGAGGAAGAGCCTGCCGAGGCCGAAGCCGTAGCCGAATCCGAGGACGGGGCCGAGCCAGAGGCCGGTTTGGGCGTCGTCGAGGGTGAGGAAGCGGTCGAGGCGCTGGAGGCTGCGCGGGAGGTTCATGAAGCGGAAGTAGAGGCCGCCGAGGA
>DASQCE010000399.1:0-8481 GCA_035634855.1 Mycobacterium sp. | reverse complement strand
GGCCCGAGCCCGTGCCGCCAGGCTCGTTCTTCGGGCTTTTCGCGCCCGCAGAAGGCTGCTGGCCAGGTTGCGGGTCCGAGCCAACTGTGCTCGTTACGCTGGAAGACTGCTGGCCCGGGGGCGGTCCCGCGCCAACAGTGCTCGCTACGTCCTGAAGCGTCTTCGGCAGAGTGCCAGTAATCTTGCCGACTGGGCTGCTTGCCGTACCGCCCCGGACTGGAAGGTTGGTGCCGCCGTCATCGCTGTTCGGGGAACCGCCGGAAACGGGATCGGCAACGGCGACCGCTCTTCCGCTCATCAGCAGGCCCGCTGCGAGGACGCAAACACCTGCACCGAAGCGCAAACGCGACCGAACCACGATCCACTCGCTCCTACTTCGCGGGAACCGACCCGTGTGACCGACGTCTAGATTGCCGGGATACCCATGAGGCGGTCCTCGAAACATCAGGACCTGCCGCCATTCGGTGAGAGTCACGGTCGAACTGCCGAACACGTCGGCCCGTCATCGTGCTCGGGGGTGGGCCGACCTTAGCGCCGCCGATCACAGGGAACTTGCCCCTTCATCTAGGGGCTGCTTTGCTCTCATCAGTGGTACGTGTTGAGCGGCGGTGTCCCGAATCTGGTTGACCACTCCCAACTTTGGGTAACAGCCCAGGTAGCGCGGTTCGTGTCCATAGGCGTGTTCCGTGTTGGGGTGGTCGGCAGCTTCGGCGTATTGCTGCCGGCCACGTCCTGTCTGTCTCCTGTGACGTTTCGGGCGGGGATCGCCAGGGGTAAATGGTCGTTACTGTGGAGTGGTCTGGGGTTCGCCTCGCGTTAGGTGGCTTGCTCCTGGGTGCACCCGGCGGTGGCGGCACCGGCGGGTGGCGGTGGCGGCGGTGACGCGTAGGCCACCGCCATAAGGCCGCGGTGCAAGCGGAAAGCCCCCGGTCAATCACCTTGGTCGGGGTTCTCTGCCGCGCCTAGGCTGTTGAGGGTGCAGGGCCAGCTCGTCTGAGCAACCAACGGGCAGTGGATAACCAAGCCACCTTCGCGCTGTCCGAACGGGCACACTCTCGGCCCAGGGAAGGTGTTAGTAGGTCATCGAGCCTGTCTTGGGCACGGCGGCGGGCACACAACGTGGACATGACGCACATGCGACCAGACCGTCTACGGGCCACCACTTAACACCCACGGCACATCCCTCGACGGGCCGGCGATTGTGCATGTGAGGGGACGGGGCAAGTCTGGGTGCCCAGGGGTGGTGGGTCGAGTCAACGCGTTTTCAGCGGCGGCTGCGGGCTGGGCTGGACTCGGTAGGTTAGCGAGCGGTTAACGGGTGGGTGCCGGCTGGCATCGGCGCAGGTCACGCCGCTGCGACCACCCCCAGGGCGCGGGCCGGGTGCAGCAGCTGCGGCGTATGCAGCACTGCGGCGCAGGACTCTGAGGCGCACGCCGGCCCGCTGTCACCGCGACCCCGCCCTGGCCCGCGGTGACGGCCCTACTTACACCCACGAGGGACGGCGGCCTGCGGTTCGCCTCCAGCAGTAACTTTCTTTGTGCGGCGCGGTGGGCACACCACCTGGACCTGCCGCACCTGCGATCAGATGGTGTACCGGCCGCCGCTCAAGACACCGTGCACATGCATCTCGGTGTCGTCGTGTCGTCCGACAAATTCCGTCGCGCACGCTGCGCGGGTTGCGGAGGGTGAGGTGATTTATCCCGTCCACTCGCTGAACTGATCGTCCTCATCGAACAGAAACGTCTTGTTGTGGTAGCGGCCGCCGAACTCGTACTCATCGCACGGCAGCCCGGCATGAAGCAGCGCGCGCATCAACACCGATGACGACACCAGTACCGGCTGACCGTCCTCAACGCCTCCAACAGTTCGTCTCCTCACCCACGCGGCGCGGACCACGGAGGCGGCGGGCACCCGGCAGCGAGTACTCCCGATCCGCAATCAACAGCGCACACATCCCGGTGCTGTTCTGTACCCGAGGAACTGCGCACCGCTCCAGCGAGGCTGACCACCCTGTTGAGCGACTTGATCGCCAACACGCGCGAGCGGCCGGCCGACGACTTGTTGACCGCTCTCGCAGGGGTTTTCCGACGATGGCGATCAGCTGTCCGGAGACGAGCTGTTGGAACCGCTTACCTGCTCATCTTGGCGGGATACGAGACGACGGTGAATTTCATCGGAAACGGAATTCTGGCGTTGCTGCGAAATCCGGCCCAGCTCGCGTCTTTGCGTGCCGAACCGTCGGGCCTTTCCAGTGCCGTGGAAGAGTTCCTGCGATTCGAGAGCCCGCTCAACATCGCCACCACCCGCGTTACCACCGTCCCCGTTCGGATCGGCGAGGTAGAGGTGCCGGCCGACGAGTTCGTCATGATCGCTCTAGTGGCGGCCAACCGCGATCTACACCAATTTGACGAACCGGATCGGCTGAGTATCGCCCGGAATCCCAACGCGCACCTGGCTTTCGGTCACGGCATTCACTACTGCCTAGGTGCCCCGCTGGCCCGGCTCGAAGGAGAGATCGCGCTCGGTCGGCTACTGGCCAGGTTCGAGACCATCACGCTGGATGACACCGCGACATTGCAAGACCGCAACAGCACTTTGATGCGCGGGCTGCAGGCAACCTCGGTCGTCGACGCGGCTCGCGGGGCACCACTCACCAGTGCACGCCAGGCACCAGCCGCACCGCGCGCTTGATTGGTCGCGGAATGCGGAGGGACGCGACCGCGCGCGACGGGCGTTTGGGGCGTCGCTCCGATGACTGGCTGGTTGACGGCTCGGCCGGCGTCACGCCCTTGGCGGCCGCCGAGTCGGGATAGCCGAGGTAGAGCTGGTGCAGTACGCGACGCGACAGCTTCGGTGTCATGTAGTTGCCGAAATCGGCCAGGGTGCCGACCGGGGTGTCGATGCGAGCGGGCTTCTCCACCAGCCCCCGCACCACCATGGCCGCGGCGTGTTCCGGGCTGATCGGCGGAATCGGGTTCAGCCGCCGCGACGGCACGATCATCGGCGTCTTCACCAGCGGCATATGGATGTTGGTGAAGGTGATGTGGTCCGACAGTGTCTCCGTCGACACCACATCGGCGAACGCGTCGAGCGCCGCCTTGCTCGGCAGGTACGCGCTGTACTTCGGGCCGTTGGCCTGCACGCCCGCGCTGGACACGTTGACCACGTGGCCGAAGCGGCGTTCGCGCCAGTGCGGCAGCAGCGCCAGCACCATCCTCACCGCGCCAAAGTAGTTGACCGCCATCACGCGTTCGTAGTCGTGTAGCCGGTCGGTGGAGGCGATCACCGAGCGGCGGATGGACCGCCCGGCGTTGTTCACCAGATAGTCGACGTGGCCGAACCGGCCCAGGATGTCCTTGACCGTGTGCTCGACCGACGTCGAGTCGGTGACGTCACACGTGAACGCGTGTGCCTGCCCGCCCGCCGCACGGATCTCGGCGATGAGGTTGTCGAGGGCTTCGGCGTTGCGCGCCAACGCGAATACCGTCGCGCCCCGTTCGGCGACTGCGATCGCCGAGGCACGGCCGATGCCGCTGGATGCGCCGGTGATGATCACGTGCTTGCTGACCAGCGGTCCGGCCGGATCGTCGCGACGGGCCCGATCTGGGTCAAGATGGTCGGCCCAGTAGCGCCACAGCGTCGGCGCGTATGACGCGAATTCGGGCACCGTTATCCCTGTGCCGCGCAGGGCTTCTGCGGTGTTGGCGGATGTGAAAGCGGGCTTAAGGTCGACGACGTCGAGGATCTCACCTGGTATGCCGAGCTGGGTGGCGGCCATGTTGCGCAGTATCTTGGCGCGCCCGGTGGCCCGAAGGAACGGTGTCGCGGTGACACCCGGCAGAGACCCGCGAAGCGGCGGCAGCCCAGCCGCGCCCGCGACGCCCCGGTAGATGTCGCGCAGCCCAATGGTTTTCGGGGCGGTGAGGTGGAACGTCTGCCCGTCACGACCGTCGGCGTGCATGAGTGCAAGGACGGCTTCAACCACAAAGTCGACAGGAACGATGTTGGTGCGGCCGGTGTCGGGAAGCACCATCGGGGTGAACCTGGGCAACACGGCCAGCTTCGCCAGGATGCCGAAGAAGTAGTACGGGCCGTCGATCTTGTCCATTTCGCCGGTGCGCGAGTCGCCGACTACGACGGCGGGGCGGTACACCCGGTAGCGCAGTCCCGCCGCCGACCTGACCAACAGCTCTGCCTTGAACTTCGTCTGGTGATACGGCGTCGGCAAGTCCTGCGCCACGTCGAAGTCGTCCTCGGTGAACTCGCCGGGATAGGTGCCTGCGACGGCGATCGATGAGACATGGTGCAGCGTGGCGTCCACCCGACGGGCCAGGTCGATCACCGCGCGGGTGCCGTCCACGTTGGCCGCCCGCTGGTCGGCCTCGTCAGCGGTGATGTCGTAGATCGCGGCACAGTGCACGACGTGGTCGACGGTGCCCAACTCCGCGACGGCCTCGTCGGCGAGGCCGAGATCAACTGCAGTCAGATCTCCCACTAGCGGTTTTGCCCGGGGTCCCCACTCGGCGGCGAGCCGTTCGAACCGGGCCAGCGATCCGCGGCGCACGAGTACCCACACCTCGGCGTCCTCGCTGCGGTCCAGGATTCGGGACACCACTCGACGGCCGATAAACCCGGTACCGCCGGTAACGACATAGCGCATGCGAGCCATGGTCGCCCCTGACTCGGCAGAGGTCAACAATGTGTGACGCGGACGGCTGCTAGCCCGGCCGCTCGGTCATCACTGTGCGGTATCCAAATTCCGGCCGGCTAGTTGAACGGATATCGTCCGATTCAGCCGAGAAGGGAGCATCAATGCCGATCGACCCCAATGCCATAGGCGCCAAGACAAAGCCGCACATTTTCGAATGGACCGACCGCGACACGCTGCTGTACGCGCTCGGCGTCGGCGCGGGAACCCAGGACCTGGCGTTCACCACCGAGAACAGCCACGACATCCCGCAGCAGGTGCTGCCGACCTACGCGGTCATCGCCTGCCTGCCCTTCGCCGCGGCAGGCAAGATCGGCAAGTTCAACTTCGCCATGCTCCTGCACGGATCCCAGGAGATTCGGCTGCACAAGCCGCTGCCGCCCGCGGGCAAGCTCAGCGTCGTCGCGGAGGTCGCCGACATCCAGGACAAGGGTGAAGGCAAGAACGCGATCGTCATGTTGAAGGCGACGGGCACCGACCCCGACACGTCGGACGTCATCGCCGAAACGTTGACGACCGCCGTGATCCGTGGGGAGGGCGGCTTCGGCGGGCAGCCGGGCCAGCGGCCGGTCGCCCCGGAGATTCCCGATCGTGAGCCGGATGCCCGCGTCGCGCTGCCGACACGCGAGGACCAGGCGCTGATCTATCGGCTGTCGGGCGACCGCAACCCGCTGCACAGCGACCCGTGGTTCGCGCAGAACCTGGCCGGCTTCCCGAAGCCAATCCTGCACGGACTGTGCACATATGGGGTCGCCGGTCGCGCGCTGGTGAGCGAACTCGGCGACGGTGACGCCACCAAGGTCAGCCAAGTCGGCGCCCGGTTCACGTCGCCAGTGTTCCCGGGCGAGACGCTGACCACGTCGATCTGGCGCACCGAGCCCGGGCACGCCGTGTTCCGTACCGAGGCGTCCAACCCGGACGGATCCGACGCCCGGCTGGTTCTCGAAGACGGCACCGCCGAATACGCCGACTGAGCGCCCGCATCGGTCATCGCCAAATTGGCCTAACCGGCCGCCGCAACTTGACAGGATGTGATGCGGAATCGTCCGCACGGTGCGGTGCGAGATGGGCGGTGAGTTGTCGATGAAGTTGATTGTTGGTTATCTGTCCACGCCGGGTGGCGCAGACGCGATGGCACTCGGTGCCCGGCTTGCGCGGACGCTCGGCGCCGAAGTCGAGGCATGCATCATCCTGCCGCACGAGCAGACGCACCTCACGGGTACGCGTGACTACGAGGCGAGGCTCGGCCATCAGGCCGAGAAGTGGCTCGCCGAGGCCGTCGCGTCGGTACCCGACGACGTCGCCGCGCACAGCCACGCGACCTTCGACGAATCGTTCGCCGACGGGCTGATCCGGGAGACCGCGCGGCTCGAGGCCGACCTCATCGTGGTGGGCGGGTCGGGTGGCGGCCTGGCAGGTAGTTACTCGTTGGGCTCCGTGGTCAACGAGTTGCTGCACTCCGCGCCCGTGCCCGTGGCCGTCGCTCCGCGCGGAACCCGCGTTTCGAAGATCGATCGGGTGCGCGAGGTCACCTGTGCGATCGGACAGCGGCAGGGCGCTGATCTGTTGCTGGAGAAGGCGGTTCGGTTCAGCAAGGCTGCCGGCACGCCTCTGCGGTTGGTCTCGCTGGTGGCGCTTGACCCGATATACGGCTCGCTGCGCGGCGACGACGATGCCGTCCGCGAACTCGCGCTGGAACATGCGCAGCAGGTCTTAGAGGCCGCCAAAAGCTCACTGCCGGAAGGCTTTCCCGTAGCTGCGACGGCGGTGGAGGGGCCGACGGTCGAGGAGGCGGTGAACAGGCTCGAGTGGCACGACGGGGACCTGATCATGGTCGGGTCGAGCCGGCTGAGCGCACCCAAGCGCCTGTTCCTGGGCTCCACCGCCGCGAAGATGCTGCGCGTGCTGGACGTTCCGATGATTGTCGTGCCACGAGATCAACTCGGTTCACAAGACCTGCCGTAATCACAGCCCCGCCGGACAGATCTCCAACTACCAGGTCTGTTCGGCCGAGCGTACGAGGATTTCGTTGACAGCCACCCGCCGGTCGCGGGTGACCATATAGACGACGGCGTCGGCGATGTCGGCAGGTTCCAGCTTCACCATCCCCGCGGTCCGCTTGTCCAGAGTCTCCCGGTCGTCGGGCGGCAGGGCGGTGGTGATCTCCGTCTGGACGGTTCCGGGCTCGACCAGGCCCACCCGGACCCGCTGACCGAGCACCTCCTGGCGCACCGCCTCGGAAAACGCCCCGACGCCGAATTTGGTGAGCGCATAGACCGCGTTCCCGGGACGGGCCACCCGGCCCGCCGTCGAGCTGATGTTGACGATGTCGGCCACCCGGCGCGGCGCGTCGGCCGCCGCGCGGATGAGGTGCGGCAAGGCCGCCCGCGTGATGTAGAGGAGCCCTTGCACGTTGACCGACAGCATCGCGTCCCAGTCCGCCGGATCGGACTCGGCGGCCGCTCCGATCCGCATCAGGCCGGCGTTGTTGACGACGATGTCGAGCCGACCGAGCTCCGTCACAACCTGCTGCACGGCCGCTTCGGCCTGCGCCCGGTCGGCGATGTCCGCAACGACAGCCGCGGCGGTTCCGCCCGATGTGACGATGTGGTGTTTGAGCCTGTCGAGGCGGTCGCCTCGGCGTGCGATCAACGCCACCGCGGCTCCCGAGCCTGCTAGGGCCAGGGCGGTGGCCTCGCCGATGCCGCTGCTCGCGCCGGTGACAAGTGCCAAGGTGCCGTCGAGTTGCCGATTCATGATCACATCATCCGTGCGCATGCTGTTAGAACGTGTGTTCGATAGACTGTGGTGATGAGCTGGTTCACCGGTCCACCGAGCTGGACGGAAATGGAGCGGGTGCTCACCGGCAAGCCGCGCCATGCCGGGTGGCCTATTGACGAGCCGAACGGGGACGGCGGGGACAGCCCTGCCTGGTCGCGCAAGCGGGGGGAGTACCAGCCGCTCGATGTGGAGCGCCCGGTTTCGTCGGTCCCGTATGCCGAGTTGCATGCGCATTCGGCGTACAGCTTCCTCGACGGCGCCAGCACGCCGGAGGAACTGGTCGAGGAGGCCGCCCGGCTCGATCTGCGGGCCATCGCGCTCACCGATCACGACGGGCTTTACGGGGTGGTGCGGTTCGCGGAGGCCGCCAAGGAACTCGAGATGCAGACGGTGTTCGGCGCGGAACTGTCACTCGGCGGTGGCGACCGCACCGAGGATCCCGACCCGCCGGGACCGCACCTGCTGGTGCTGGCCCGCGGGCCGGAGGGTTATCGGCGGCTGTCGCGACAGCTGGCGACCGCGCATCTGGCTGGCGGTGAGAAAGGCAAGCTGCACTATGACTATGACGCGCTGACCGAGGCGGCGGGCGGGCACTGGCACATCCTGACCGGTTGCCGCAAAGGCCATGTGCGCCAAGCCTTGGACACGGGCGGCCCCGAAGCGGCCAGCGTGGCGCTGGCCGACCTGGTGGACCGGTTCGGCGCCCACCGGGTCAGCATCGAGCTGACCCAGCACGGCCATCCTCTCGACGACGAGCGCAACGCCGTGCTGGCCGAGCTGGCACCGAAGTTCGGTCTGGGTCTCGTCGCGACCACCGCCGCCCACTTCGCCGAACCGTCACGGGGTCGGCTGGCCATGGCCATGGGCGCCATCCGGGCCCGCAACTCGATGGACGAGGCGGCCGGTTTCCTTGCGCCGCTGGGCGGCTCGCACTTGCGGTCGGGGGAGGAGATGGCGCGGCTATTCGCACACTGTCCCGAGGTGGTGACGG
>DASQCE010000398.1:0-2610 GCA_035634855.1 Mycobacterium sp. | reverse complement strand
CTGCTCGGGATCATCCCGGGTGCCGGTGGCACACAGCGATTGCCGCGGCTGATCGGTCCAGCCCGGGCCAAGAAGCTGGTCTACACCGGACAGCACATCGATGCCGAGGAGGCGCTGCGAATCGGGCTGGTGGATCGGGTGGTACCCGACGGCGAGGTCTACGACGACGCGAGCCGAATGGCTGCCCAGTTCTGCGCCGGTCCCGCACAGGCGTTGCGTGCCGCCAAGCAGGCGATCGACGCCGGTCTCGGCCTCGACCTCGCCGCCGGCCTCGGGATCGAGCGGGCCCATTTCTCGGCGTTGTTCGGCACCGAGGACCAGAAGCTCGGCATGCGCAGCTTCGTCGAGAACGGCCCCGGCAAGGCGCGCTTCGTCGGCAGATAGTGCTGTTGTGGGATCCGTGCTGGTTCAAACGCGTACACGACGGGCGAAAGGAGTTCGTGGCATGACCACCACACTGGCTACGCCAAAGGAACTGTTGTCCCTGTCGGGCGCGCAGCTAGGCACAAGCAACTGGATTGAGATCACCCAAGATCAGGTGAACACCTTCGCGGAGGCGACCGGTGACCGTCAATGGATCCACGTCGATCCGGAGCGGGCCAAGGTCGGGCCGTTCGGAGGCACGATCGTTCACGGCTATCTGACGCTGGCCCTCGCTCCAGTGTTCATGGCGGAGGTGCTGCAGATCCAAAGCTATGTCGCTGTGCTGAATTACGGCGTGAATAGAGTCCGGTTTCCGGCGCCGCTCGCGGTGGGAACCGCGGTCCGCGCCGCGATAACGTTGTTGGCTGCGCAGGAACGTGACCCGGGCAACATCGAGGCGACCTTCGGGATCCGCTATGAAGCGCGGGACACCGATCGACCACCGTGTGTCGCCGAGACCGTCTACTTGTACCGCTGAACGCATCGCATCAGGTCCGGCTCCATCCCTCGGTATGGGTGAGCCATAACAGGTATGCCAGCGCGGGGAGGACGAGCACCACAGCCAGCGCAACGACGACGAGCAGCCCGGTCAGGGTGGCGGGCGTGCCCGCGGCATCATTGATCGTCAGCTCGTCGACCAGAATCCACGGGTATTGCCCGACACCCCAACCGGTTACCACGACAGCGGCAGCGGCCATCGCGAAAACCCGTGCGAAACGGAAACGCAGACGATAGACCTCAGCGAGGGTGACGGCGCCGGTTAACGCGGCCACCACCAGCAGCACCGTATAACCACCTGGCCGAGAACCATTAGCACGCTCTCACTTTCGCAATCCAGAGAGCGACGATGCGCGGGTCACCAGCGCCGGGATGTCGGCGCACGAGACATTCCGCTACGGGGTGTACTCGTAGAAACCCCGGCCCGATTTGCGCCCTAGGCGCCCCGCGGCGATCATGCGCTTCATCAGCGGCGGCGGTGCGTACTCGTCGCGTTTGAACTCGTCAAACATCGACGTGCACACCGCCTGCAGCACATCAAGGCCGATGAAGTCGCACAGCTGCAGGGGGCCCATCGGATGACCGGCACCCAGCTTCATCCCAGCATCGATGTCCTCGCGGCTGGCGAATCCCTCTTCGTACATCCGGACCGCGCCCATAAGATAGGAGGTCAGCAGGAAGTTGACGATGAACCCGGCGCGGTCCTTGGTCACGATGGAATGCTTACCCAGTCCCTTGACGAACGCTTCTGCGGTCGTGATCGTTTCGTCGCTGGTGTCCAGCGCCCGAACGATCTCCACCAACTTCATCGCCGGCACCGGTGAGAAGAAATGCAGACCCACTACCCGGCCCGGACGGCTGACCGTGCCGGCGAGTTCAGCGATCGGAATAGAGGAGGTGTTGGAGGCCAGTATCGTATCCTCGCTGACGATCTCGTTGAGCTCCTTCATGATCGAGAGCTTGAGCGCAAGGTTCTCCGGCACCGCCTCGATGACCAGATCGCTGCCGGCGACATCTTTCAACTCGCTGGTGAAGATGACCCTGGCCAGTGCGGCATCGCGGGTGGCGGTGTCGAGCTTTCCGCGTTTCACCGCGCTGTCCATCGACTTCTCCAATCTGGTGCGCGCCGCGGCCAGGTATTCGGGCAATTCGCGTATCACGACGGAAAGACCGGCAACGGAAGCGGATTCGGCGATACCGGCGCCCATGAATCCACCACCGAGGACGGCCACCGACTCGATGTTCTTCGCCATGCTGTGTTCCTCCATCTGATACGGTCACGCCCGCTTGGACAGCAGGCGGTTGAATTGGTCGCCGTCCCGGCGCGTCGCCGCGCGGGTGAGTTCGTCGTGGGCCTGTTCGACGGTGATGATCCGTTCGCCACGGTGATGGGTGAAACTCAGCGCCCGCAGCCAGCTGTACAACGTGATGATTCGGTTGCTCCAGCCGATCAGGTACAGCACGTGGATGAAGCCCCACATCAAGTAGCCGAAGGGGCCGGTGAACTTCATCCCGAACGCGTCCGCCACCGCGGCGTTGCGACCGATGGTCGCCATACTGCCCTTGTCGAAGTACTTGAACGGCGCGACGGTGCCGTTGCCCTTCAACCTGGCCCGGATGACTTTCCCGACGTACTTGCCTTCCTGCATCGCCGGCTGCGCCACGCCCGGTAGGCCGTTGAGTGACACC
>DASQCE010000397.1:0-6226 GCA_035634855.1 Mycobacterium sp. | reverse complement strand
TCAGAGGCGGAATGTCCCGTTGACGAGGGTCGGAGTCACCTGTGTGCCGTTGATGGTCGAGCTCATGGACCCGTTGGACCGCTTCGTAAGTTGCCCGGCCTGCTGAAGCTTTCGCGTGTTGCGGATCTGGGCGCGGAACTGGTCGTCGGCGAGCTGTTGAAGATCCGACTGCTCGAGCTTCTGGCCGGTCGTCGGACTGAACTGCACGCCGATGGCCGACCCGTCCTCCCGGAGGACCCACGACGCTCGCACGCCGTCCACGGTGGCGGTGTACATGCCGGCTGCACCCGACGCCGGTGCCGCGGTGAACTTGTAGGCAACGCCGTTCATCGTGAGATCGCCCGCGACGTCGGTGCCCGTGAATTCGGCCCTCAGGGTGTCGCGGAACCGGGACTTGATGTCGATCTTGCCGTCGGCCTGGTTGCCGAAGAACCAGGCTTCGTCGTCGGTGCCGTTGCAGGCGTACGCGGCTATCGACGCGCCGTCGACGGAGATGCCGATCGTCATCGTCTTGCCGTCGGCGGCCTTCATATCGGCGATATACCTCGCCGACTGCGGGAACGGTTTTGCGGTCGCGGGTGGGGTGGTGACCGCCTCGGATGTGTTCGTCGCTTCGGTGGTTTTACCGCCGGAGCACGCAGACAGGGTGCCCAGGGCGATCAGCGCGCTGACACCCACCAGCAGGGTGCGGAGATGCTTTTTCATGTGACCAGCATGAATCGCCGCAGGAAGCCGCACATGAAGAATCCGTGGAGATTGCGTGGAGATCTCCGCAACGCACGTAGCAAAACCAATGCATTTCGCGACAATGATCTTCCCTGGTGCGGTGATGAGCGAATGACAGCCATACCTGGACGCCGTCGAGCAAAGGAACGTCCATCTCGCCGGCTCCGCCGCCCGCGCCAGCGCCAGCGCTCAAGCCAAAAACGCGCCGACCTCTGCCCGAAACACCTGCCACGCGGGCTCGGCGGCGGTCAGCAAGTGGTTGTTACTCGACAGCGCTACCAGACGCGAATCGGGAATCAGGGCGGCCAGTTCCTCGCCGAAGCGCATGGGCACCCGGTGGTCGTCGCGGGAGTGCATGATCAGCGTTGGGCAGGCCACCTGCTGCGCCTCGTCGCGCACGTCGATGCGGCCGAACTCCTCGAGGAACCGCACCGCGTTCTCCGGTGACGTTGTGCGTCTTTGCAATTGATCAAACGCCGCCCAATCGGCACGGGTGCCATCGGGCTGGAACTGTGCGGCGAACACCTGCCGGAACACCGGGTCGTCACGGCCCCAGCCCACCCTGGCGAGGTCGAGATCCAATGCGGCGGCGCGCTTTTCCTCTTCACCAACCGCCCGCACCGCGCGCCCGCGCGCATACGCGCCGCACAGCACGAGGTGGCTGACCCGCTCGGGATGGCGGGCGGCGTAGGCGACCGCGACAGCGCCACCCTGCGACACCCCGAGCAGCGGGAAACGTTCCAGCCCGAGAGCTTCGACCACTGACTCCAGATCGGCCACCCAATCGTCGAAGCAGAAATCCATTGCGTCCCAATCGGATAGGCCGCAGCCCCGTTCGTCATAGCGGATGAACTTGTATTGCAGAGACAGGTCACGAACCCAGTGCTTCCAAACCGGGCTTTCGATGTCGTAGCCCAGATGGGTCATCCAGTTCGCCGCCCTGACAAGCGGCGGACCCTCCCCCGCAACGGCGTACGCCAGTCGCACGCCGTCGGCGGCACGGCAGAACGCGATGTGCTGGCGGGGCGGCGCAGGCTCTGGTGGTGACTCGGCGACCGGTTCGGACTCAGCGCCGGCGAGGATCGTGCCGACGAACTGGTATCCGCGACCGCGGACGGTCCTGATGTAACGCTGCGACTCGCCGTCGTCGCCCAGCGCCCGGCGGGCAGCCTTGATGCGGCTCGTCAACGCGGCCTCACCGACGAAGCGCCCGCCCCACACCGAGTCGAACAACTCCTCTTTTGTGACGAACCGGTGGGAATTGCGAAGCAGCTGCGTGAGCACGTCGAACACTTGCGGCTCGACGCGGATCACGTCGCCCGCGGAGCGCAGCTCGTAGCGATGGGTGTCGAGGACAAAGGCGTCGAAGCGCCACACGCCGGTTTCAAGAGGTGATATGGACACCGCGTTCCCATCTCGGGTTTTGTCGTTGGCAATCGTAGAACGGGTGCCCGCCCCGCAGTGTTCACCGCGAAAAGAAGTCGCAGGCTATCGCCAGCCGTCGGCCGCCTTTGCTGCCCGCATCAGCGCGTCGCACAACTCGCGCAGTTCACCGTTTTCGGCCCCTTCCTCGACGGCGATCGCGACATCCTCGGCGGCACATCTGACCTGGTAGACACGGTCGGAGAGCTCGGCGGCCTCGTCGGCGGTCAGGACGACGGAATCCGGCGCCAGCGAGGTCCCCTTGACCATGGCGCGCTGCTCATAGGCGCGTTGCCGGCAGGACTGCCTGCAGTACTGCCGGCGCCGACCGAGGTCGGCGTCGGCGACCTCACGGCCACACCAGCGGCAGGGCTGAGGCTTGAGACGACGTGCCACGGACCAGACTGTAAACCGCCGTGGGTGCAGATCCCGGTATCATCAACGGTCGAGTCGGGAACTGCGCGCCGCGTTGCTGCGTTGATGATCCGGACAAATAGTTACTTGAGGAGTTGACGATGGCTGATCGTGTCTTGAGAGGCAGTCGCCTCGGAGCCGTGAGCTACGAGACGGACCGCAACCACGACCTGGCGCCGCGTCAGGTCGCCCGCTACCGCACGGAGAACGGCGAGGAGTTCGAGGTCCCGTTCGCAGACGATGCCGAGATCCCCGGCACCTGGCTGTGCCGCAACGGCATGGAAGGCACCCTGATCGAGGGTGACGTGCCGGAACCCAAGAAGGTGAAGCCGCCGCGCACCCACTGGGACATGCTGCTCGAGCGTCGCTCCGTCGAGGAGCTCGAAGAGCTGCTCAAGGAGCGCCTCGACATCATCAAGGCCCGCCGCCGCGGGAACTGAATCGGCGGCTCGGCCGCCGGAAACTAGCGGGTAACGCCGACTCCGCGGGCCCGGTCTATGCGTCCGCGGATACCCCATTCCGCGACCTTGAACAGCGCTTCGCGGATGTTGGATCCGCTCATCTTTGATTGACCGAATTCGCGTTCGGTGAAGGTGATTGGCACCTCGACGACGATGAACCCGTTGTTGATGGTGCGCCAGGTGAGGTCGATCTGGAAGCAGTAGCCCTTCGAGTCCACCGCGGCCAGGTCGATCTTCTCCAGTACCTCTCGCCGGTAAGCGCGGTAGCCGGCCGTGATGTCGTGAATGTCGACCCCGAGCAGGATGCGCGAGTAGCCGTTGGCTGTGCGTGACAGCACGAGCCGCCGTCGCGGCCAATTGCGCACCTCACCGCCGGGGACGTAACGCGAGCCGATCGCCAGATCCGCGCCGCCATCGACGGCATCTAGGAGGCGATGCAAGTGCTCGGGCGGGTGGCTGCCGTCGGCGTCCATCTCAACGAGTACCGAGTACTCACGATTGAGGCCCCAGGCGAACCCCGCCAGATACGCGGCGCCGAGCCCACCCTTGGCTGACCGGTGCATGACATGAACGCGGTCCGTATCGGCGAGGGCCAGCTCGTCGGCCAGCTCGCCGGTGCCGTCGGGGCTGCCGTCGTCGACGATCAACACGTGTACGTCGGGACGCGCCTTGTGCACGCGTCCGACGATCACCGGCAGGTTCTCCCGCTCGTTGAAGGTTGGGATGATGACCAGAGTGCGCTCACTCGGGCGCTGAGCTCCGCCTTCCCCCGGTCGCTGCGCTCCGCCCCTGGGGACGCTCATGTGGCTCCTTTATCATTTCCGCGCCGGCCGAGCCGACGCACGAAACTCCCATTGTGCAGTATTGCGGCGATCACAGCCGCAACGCCGAGGACCACGAGCAGGCTCTGGATGACCGAACCCCACCGCGTCGCGGGCGTGAGCTGCGTGTTTAGCCGCACCTGGGTGTCGAGGTAGGCGGGTTCGAAGAATTCGGTGCGGGCCAGTTCGCGACCGTCGGGCGCGATGACCGCGCTGATCCCCGTGGTGCCCGCAACCACGACATATCGGTCGTGCTCAACGGCGCGCAGCCTGGCGAACGCGAGCTGCTGCTCGCTCATCGCCTTGGTGAATGTCGCGTTGTTGGCCGGCACCGCCAGTAGTTGGGCGCCGTTTTGCACCGACTCGCGCGCGGCCCGGTCAAAGATGACCTCCCAGCATGTCGTCACTCCGACGGGCACGCCGGCGGCTTTCACCACCCCGTTGCCGGTCCCTGGCACGAAGTAGCCCGCCCGGTCGGCGTACTGCGACAGATGGCTGAAGAAGCTGCGCCACGGCAGGTACTCACCGAACGGCTGGACGATCTGCTTGTCGTGGCGGTCGGCCGGGCCGGTTCCGGGATTCCAGACGATCATCGAGTTCGTCGATACCGGGTTGTCGGGGCTGTAGCCGGGGCCAGCGACGACGCCACCGACCAGGATCGGTGCGTTGATCGCCGTGGCGGCGGTGTCGATCTCATCGCGGGCGTCCGGGTTGGCGAGCGGATCGATGTCGGAGGAGTTCTCCGGCCAGATGACCACCATCGGCTGTGGCGCCCGACCCGCGTGCACGTCGTCGGACAGTTGAAGCGTCTCGCGGACGTGGTTGTCGAGCACCGCGCGGCGTTGTGCGTTGAATTCCAGCCCGAGCCGCGGCACGTTGCCTTGTACGACAGCGACGGTGATCGACCGGTCATCGCCTGCGCCCACACCTGAATGCCGGACGGGCAAGCTCGCCAGCGCAGTGCCCAGCAGCACGGCGCTGATGCACACCCCGGGTAGCACTACCGCGGGCGGTGCTGCGGTGTGACTGTCGTCGTTGTGACGCCACCACTTTACGACTTCGAAAGTTATTGCCGCCAAACTGAATCCGATCAGCACGACCGCGAACGACAGCAGCGGCGCACCACCGACCTGGGCGATCGCCAGCAACGGGCCGTTCGTCTGACTAAAACCGACTACTCCCCAGGGGAATCCGCCGAAGGGCACTGTGCACTTGAGCCACTCCTGGGCGGCCCACAGCGCGGCGAACCAGAACGGCCAGCCGGACAGCCGCCGTACCGCGACGGCGGCCAACCCGAACAGAGCGGGGAACAGTGCCTGAACGACGGAGAGCATGAACCATGGGAATGCGCCGACGAGGCCGCTGATCCATGGCAGCAGCGGCAGATAGAACGCCAGCCCGAACAGGAACCCGTATCCGAATCCGCCTACGCGTGTCGTGGTCTCACGGGTCAGAACCCAGGCCAGCAAGCCGAATGCCGCGATGGCCATGAACCACCAGCCGAACGGCGGGAAGCTCGTGCACAGCGCAACGCCCGCGACGATTGCGACACCCAGCTGGGCCAGCCGGTCCACCACGGCCTGACCGAATCGCTTTGCCCGAGCGCGGATTGCGGTTGACTTGTCGGACGCGGCGGGCTCAGGCGCATCTTCTTCATCGCCGGACTCGGCGTCGTCATCGACGACGGGGGACGAGACGTCGGCGTCGTCGGTGGCGCGGGCCCATTCGCGCCGACGGCCCGACCTAGCCATGAATGACGGCACCCCGATGAACCGTCTGCCGGCAGCGCGGCAGCGGGTCGTCGAGCCGCGGCAGAGCGGGCACCCGGGAGCGCTGGTCGGTCGACCAGCGCTGCACCGCGTCGGCCGGGGCGCTGACTTCGAAGTCGTCGGCCTCCCAAATGGCATACGACGCCGGGGCGCCGGGAACGAGGGTTCCGGTCACCCCGTCGCGGTCGCCTCCTGCGCGCCATGCACCGCGCGTCGCCGCCGCGAATGCGGCCCGCGTTGACACCGCGCTGCCTGGAGTGCGATGGCGGGTCGCGGCGCGCACCGTCGCCCACGGATTCAGGCCCGTCACCGGGCTGTCCGAACCGAACGCGATTGGCACGCCTTGGGATGCTAGCAGCGCAAACTGGTTCATTTTGGTGCCTCGGTCAAGGCCGAGACGCTGGACGTACATCCCGTCCTCGCCGCCCCACAGCGCATCGAAATTGGGCTGCATGCTGGCGACCACGCCCCACGCTCCGAGTTTTCTGGCCTGGTCCTCGGTGACCATCTCGAGGTGCTCGAGCCGATGGCCGCAGCGCGCGACCGCAGGGGCGCCGAAGTGGTCGACGACCCGGTCGAATGCGGACACGACCGCCGTGACCGCGGCATCCCC
>DASQCE010000396.1:0-4953 GCA_035634855.1 Mycobacterium sp. | reverse complement strand
TCACGGAGTTTCAGGCGAATACCCGTCGCGTGATCACGATCTTCGAACTCAACCGGGTCTAACAGACGATGCCGGTCAGCGTCGGGATCATGCTGCCCAGCCGGGAGACCGCGATGACGGGCCTGCACGACGCGCGCGGGCTGATTGCGTTCGCCAGGGTGGCGGAGGACGCCGGATTCGACTCGGTGTGGGTGGGGGACTCACTGCTCGCGCGGACGCGTGCGGAGCCGTTGTCAGTCCTTGCCGCCGTCGCGGCGGTGACGACACGTGTGGCGCTGGGTACCGCTGCGTTGATCGCGCCGCTGCGGCATCCTCTGCTGGTGGCGGCGCAGGCGGCGACCGTCGACCAGCTCTCAGCTGGCCGACTGATCCTCGGGCTCCGCTCGGTGCTTCGCCGCCGTAGAGCCGCCGCGAATTCGACGCGGTCGGAATGCCGTTCTCGGGTCGCGGCGCGCGGCTCGACAAGACGGTCACGCTGTGGCGCGAGACATGGAACGGGCAAGGCGAATTCGCCGATGCACTGCCGCCGGCGCGACAGGGCGGTCCGCCGGTCTGGCTCGCTGGTGGCGACGCGACGAAAGTCATCGAACGCGTCGCGGCCACCTATGACGGTTGGCTGCCGTATCTGCCGGACGTGAATGCATATGCGCGGGCATGGGATCGGATCCGCGCGCAAGCCGTCCGTGAGGTCGCGCCTGCGTTGTACGCGACGGTCAACCTCAGCGGCGCCCGCGCCGACGACGAACTCGATGAGTATCTGCGTGCCTACTACAGCCAGCCACTCGACGTGATGCGCTATGTGCAGGCGATCCGCGGCGGCTCCGTCGCCGAATGCCTGGACTGGCTGGCGCGTTATGTAGAGGCGGGCGCGCTACACCTGATCCTGCGGATAGGGTCGCTCACCGCGGGCCCTGAATGCGTGGCCGAACAACTATTGCCGGCACTGAAGGAGATTGGATGACCGAAATACCTGACGCCGAAACCATGAAGGCGTTCAACAAGAGCATCATCGAGGAGTTCCGTGCCAACGACGGCAAGGTCGGCGGACCGTTCGAAGGCGCAACTCTTCTACTGCTGACCACCACCGGCGCCAAATCGGGCCAGCCGCGCTTGGCGCCGCTGGCGTATCTGAGCATCGACGGCAAGATGATCATCATCGGGTCGAAGGCGGGCGCCGACACGAACCCCGACTGGGTACACAACCTGCGGGCCAATCCGAGCGCGCATGTCGAAGTAGGCACGGACGCATACGACGTAACCGCCAGGGAACTGCCCGCCGAGGAGCGCGACGAGGCGTACCCCAAGGTGGTGCACGTCGCGCCGGGTTTCGGTGATTACCAGGCCAAAACCACCCGCATCATCCCGCTGTTCGAGCTGCAGCGCGTCTAAGCCAGGCTGGGAGATTGCACTCAGGGCCGTGAAAGGCACCAGATCACGACCCTGAGCGCAATCGGGGGGCAAGCCTTAAAGCCGCTCGATGATGGTGGCGTTGGCCATGCCGCCGGCCTCGCACATCGTCTGCAGCCCGTAGCGGCCGCCGCGCTGCTCGAGCGCGTTGACCATCGTCGTCATGATCCGCGCACCGCTGGCGCCCAGCGGGTGGCCGATCGCGATCGCGCCGCCGTTGACGTTCGTCTTGGCCAGGTCGGCGCCGGTGTCATGCGCCCACGCCAGCACCACCGGTGCGAACGCCTCGTTCACCTCGAACAGGTCGATGTCGGCGAGCGTCAATCCCGCGCGCTGCAAGACCTTTTCGGTCGCCGGGATGACACCGGTCAGCATGTACAGCGGGTCGGACCCGACCACGGTGGCCGTGTGGATCCTCGCCAGCGGACGCAGGCCGAGGCGGTGCGCCACCTCGCTGGTGGTGATCAGCAGGGCAGCGCTCCCGTCCGACAGCGGCGACGAGTTGCCCGCGGTGATCTCCCACTTGATCTGCGGGAAGCGGGTCTCATACGCCGGGGTGTAGAACGCGGGCTTCAATCCGGCCAGCGTCTCGACAGTGGTTCCCGGACGGATGATCTCGTCCGTCGTGAGCCCGGCGATCGGCGCCAGTTCGTTGTCGAATCGGCCCTCTTTGGTTGCCGCCGCAGCCTTTTCGTGGCTACCCGCGGAGAACTCGTCGAGTTGCTGGCGCGAGAAACCCCACTTCGCGGCGATCAGCTCCGCGCTGATACCCTGCGGCACAAGGCCTTCGGGGTAGCGCTGCGCCATCTGACCGAACGGGTCGCTGCCCGGCAACACACTGGAGCCCATCGGGACCCGGCCCATCGACTCGACGCCCGCGGCGACCACGATGTCGTAAGCGCCCGAGATGACGCCTTGGGCGGCGAAGCTGATGGCCTGCTGGCTGCTGCCGCACTGACGGTCGACCGTCGTGCCGGGCACACTCTCCGGGAAGCCTGCGCCCAACAGCGCGTTGCGCGCGATGTTGACGGCCTGATCGCCCACCTGGGTGACCGCGCCGGCGATGACGTCGTCGATCTGGACCGGATCGATCCCGGTCCGGCCGACCAGTTCCTTCAGACTGTGGCCCAGAAGGTCGACGGGCAGCACGTCGTGCAGCGCGCCCCCAGCCTTGCCCTTTCCGATCGGGGTGCGGACCGCTCCTACGATGACCGCGTCCCGGCCTACGTATCCGGCCATTGCTACCTCCTGTACTCGACTCTGAGTAGTGCTCTCTATATCCAGCTATAACACCTA
This sequence comes from Mycobacterium sp., assembly GCA_035634855.1. GTDB lineage: Bacteria > Actinomycetota > Actinomycetes > Mycobacteriales > Mycobacteriaceae > Mycobacterium. The sequence continues at coordinate 2,250 of DASQCE010000396.1, read as the reverse complement.
GGTATAGTGATAACAACCCAGGAGAGGAGTGAATTCCATGACAGTGCTGCAGGGCACACTCGCCGACCGGGACGCCTGGTCGGCGGTGGGAAAGTGCCCGATCGAGAAGACCATGGCGTTGCTCGGCACCAAGTCGGCGATGCTGATCATGCGGGAGGCCTACTACGGCACCACCCGGTTCGAAGACTTCTGGCGACGAGTCGGCGTCACCAAGGCCGCGGCGTCGGCGCGCCTGAACGAACTGGTGGACGCCGGCCTGCTGGAGCGCAGGCCCTACAAGGAGCCCGGCCAGCGCAGCCGCGACGAATATGTACTCACGGATGCCGGGCTCGATTTCATGCCGGTCGTCTGGGCGATGTTCGAGTGGGGCCGGCGCCACCTGCCGTACAGCCCGCAGCTGCGGCTTGCCCATCGGGACTGCGGCGCCGAGGCCACCGTCGAGATCCGTTGCGAGCGCGGCCATCACGTGCCGGCCGGCGAACTCGTGGTTCAGTTGGCCAAGAGCTGACCTGAAGCGGGTTCACCGCTGCGGCAACACGGCCGCGGTTGCTCATAGCTACGGTGAGCCATGTCAAACACCACCACTGATCACCCGGCGCACCACGGGTTCGTGCCAGGGCTATCCCTTTGGCCTGTTGACGATGATCGTGTCGCTCGAGGCAATCTTCCGGTCGACCTCCGTGATGATCAGCCAGAACCGGGCCGACTTCAAACGCCAGGCGGCCGCGGATCTGCAGTGGAAGATGGCCCAGGAACAGGACGCCCAGAACAAGCAGCTTATTGAGTTGTCGAATCAGATCCTCGAGCTGACGAGGCTGATCCATGCCCACACGCAGGCGACTCAGTCGGTGAAACAGTAGGAGTCACTCGACGCATCACCGCCCTGCAGCCGGGTCTGGTGCACCCGCAGGCCACGGAAGTCGTCACCATGGGGGAAGAACCCGGAGTCGGGAGCCAGTCCGCCCGCGTCGACGTCGGCATCCAACTTGGCCATCCACGAGCCGACCCCGTCTGGGTAGAACACCTCGTCCCACGCCGCGTACAGCGAATTGGTGACGTAGACGCGCCGGCCGTCGCGGCTGATCTCGATCATCTGCGGCCCGCCTGCGAGCCGCAGCTCCGGCTCCGCCGGGTGCGGTTCACGCCGCACCACCCCGCCCAGGCGAACGGACGCCGTCTCGCGCGGGTGGAAGGGATCCCTGACATCGAACTGCTTGAGTTCGCCTGTGCCCCAACATGATACGTACAGCCAACCGTCGTCGACCGACAGGTCGATGTCGGACACCAGCGGCGGCACCGCACCGAACGGTTTCAACGCCGGCGGCAGGTCGTCGGCGTCGGCGGGTTCGGCGGGGATCGTGATGACCTTGTCCACCGCCCACCGGTCGCCGTCTCGGTGCCATAGCCACACCGAGGCGGACAGGTCCTCGACGCTGATCACCACGCCGGCGAACCCCCACGTCTTTGACGGGTCGTGAGCGGGCCGCAGTTCCAGCACCATCTGATGCGCGTCGCCGAGGTCGACGCGCTGAGTCAGCTTGCGCTCGGACAAGCTCCAGAAGTTCAGGTGGTGCCCGAATTTTCGGCCCAGCAGATCCTCCGGGTTCAGCCCGTTCTCGATCATCGACGGCGAGGCCCACTCCGACGTGATCACCGTGTCGTGGCGCAGATGCCACCACACGTCGTAGGCGAAGTACTGCGGTCCGCGGTCCTTCTCCCACGGCCCGACCACCTCGAACGTGTCGTGGTCGAGCAGCGCGACGCCGCCAGGGCCGTCGTCGCCATTCGGTCCGCCCAGCGCGGACATGAAGATGCCGCCGGGCCCGCAGTGCACGGTGTGCGGCCGCGAGTATCCCGCCTTGGCCGCGAGTTCGTCGGCCCCAATCGTGTGCGCCAACACCGGGTTCCGCGGGTCCGGTTTGATGTCGAGGATGTAGGTGTTCGACGACCGGATACCGGGAATGACAAGGTAGCGCCGCTCCATGGAATGACCGTCGTGGCCCTCGTGGCACAGGGCGCTCGAGCAGGCGTTCCAGCCGAAGTGGTGCAGTTCGTTGCCTGCCGTCGGAAGCTCCGACCAGCCGACCACCCGTCCGTACGACGATGACGTGAGGTCGCAGTCCACCACGGCAAGCGCGTCTTTCGCCTGGCCGGCCGGGTCGAATGCGACAACGTAAGCAAGCTGCTCGGGCGCCGCGGCGATGGCGGCACCCGGGCTGCGGTAAAAGGTGGGATCTGTTGCAGCCATGC
>DASQCE010000395.1:0-2769 GCA_035634855.1 Mycobacterium sp. | reverse complement strand
GGAAGTGTGGCAGCAGGTCTCGTAGCGGGCCGGTGTCCAGGCACGACTCCGACACTGTGGCCGCGACACACACCGGTGGGTCGCTGCGGCCTATTTCGCTGAGGAGCGACTGGGCCTTGGTGACCCCTTCGAGCGTCAGGTCCTGCAGTCGGCGCAGGATGTAGACGGTGGGCACGGTCGTCTCAAGCGTCTCCTTCGCGATTCCGTTGTCTGTGACGTCGTTGGCCTCAAGTTCGATGGTCCTGCTGCCGGGATGGATGTGGTGGAAGGTGGTCGCAATCAGAGTGAATTTGCCTGTGCCCGGTTCACCAATGACCAACAATGACTCGTTTTTCGTGAGAGCCTCGGCGACCTCACTGCATGCCCGCCGCCACAGCGGTGAGTGACTGTCCTGGCCCAAGCTCCCTGTGCGGCTGCTTGCGAGGGAAGAGAGGGCTGCTCGGCGGGTACGCCGTGTGGTGTCGCCAATACCACGAGAACGCCGCGCCGATCGTTCCTGCGCGTCAAGGACTTCCACCACGATTCCTGCGATCTCGGATCCCGCGATCACTCGCGTGCCCCGCAGGTGGGCCAGTCTGTCACCGGGAAGCTCGATTTCGTCTTCCGCGGAACTCCTGCATTCCATCAAGTATCTCGCGTGATGCACGATCATTCGCTGCTCGACAGGATCAAAAGTGCTTTGCGCCAGCGCATTTGCCATCATTACCCGGGCGCCGATCGCGAATACCGCTGACTTCGAGCGTGAATCGACGCGCAGAAAAGCCTCGAACAGCGCTTGTTGGCGCAGGCTTCGGTCATGCAGCAGACTCTGTTCGATGTCGGTGGCGGCCGAGCGCACGATGCTGTGCAGCATCGGGGTGGAATGTTCGATCAGACAGGTGAGGTCGAGAACACCTTCGATGCGCCCGGTCATCGGATCGCGGATCGGTGCACCCGAACATGAATACGGCTGAAACCGCTCGTGAAAATGCTCTGGCCCGACGATCTGGGCGGATCGGCCGGCCTCGAGAGCTGTTCCGACACCATTGGTGCCGATATGGCCCTCTCCGTAGTCGAATCCCGGGGCGAGGGAGATACCGTCGAGAAGCAGCCCGATGGTCCGGGTGGTGTCAGCGCGCGCTAGAACCCGCGCTTTGTTGTCAGACAGCGCGATGCTCAAAGGAATGTCCTCGGTGGCATCGATGAGCCGGTCGATGATCGGTCGGGAGTAGCGAACCAGCCGCGAGGAAATGTCGATATCTCCGACGAAGGGGACTTCCCCGCGGTCCGCGGCCACGCCAGCGCCTCGGGAGCGACGCCAAGAGGCGGCCACGAAGTCCGACACGGCGCCCGGGTCGGCGTCGCCGGTCGACAAGTACTCGATACGAGCCTCCGCCATTGTGAGACGACGGACTGACGACTCCATCGGAATTCTCCAACGTCGCACCACGCGTGTTCGCCCACTGCCGAGCTGTCCGCTCCGCAACCTCGCCGAACTGACTTCGGATCGACCGCGCACGCACACCAAGCGTGTCCCAAAGTGAGACAGATCACAACCCATCCATCGAAGCGACACTGATCCCGAAGCAGGCAGCCGTGGCTTGAGTCATCGATTGCCCAGCCGGACGAAGTTAGGAGCCTCGATGGAGCGCTCGATCAATATCGAAAACGGCGGGACGCTGACCGACATCTGCGTGTGGGATGGGACGGAATTCACGGTCACCAAGACGCTGACGACGCCGTTCGACCTGCGGCGCTTCTTCGACGGCATCACGACGGCATCGGCCGTGATTTACGGGCGGCCGGCCTTATCCGAGCTGCTGCACAGCACCAAGCACATCCGCTGCTCGACGACCCAGGGCACCAATGCCCTTGTCGAACGTAGGGGAACGCGGATCGGTCTGATCACCGATGACGCCGTAGTGGGCGAGTTGCGCGGCTCCGCTGCCGAGCGCGCGGTGGTCGATGATTTGGTCGGTGACCGTGTCGCCGCGATCGACGTCGAGCTGAGCGACAAGGAGCGTGCCGGCACGCTTGTTCGCCAGGTCAACAGGCTGACCACCGATGGCGCGGCCCGTCTCGTGGTCGCGGCGGGCAATGGGGTCGACGGCGCCGAGCGGCGCATCCGCCGGATCCTGTTCACCACGGACCGCGTGCGGTCGCGTCGGATCTGGTCGAGCGTGCTCAATTCCTTCCTTCATCCGACGGTGGAGCGATTCCTGTACAACGCCGAGGATCGGCTGCGCAGCCGCCGTGTCAAGAACCCTCTGCTGATTTACCGCAACGATGGCGCGTCCTCCCGCGTGGCGAAGTCGGTTGCGAGCAGACGAGGAAGGGAGCGAAAGATGCTGAGTGCAGTGCTTGGAATGCTGGCGATGCTGCCGGTGGTGTTCGGTGTCGCCGGGTGGGCGATGGTGTCCCGATGACCGCGCACTCGCCCAGCTCGGTCGCCGAATCAGCAAGCAGCACTATCGATCCCGATGGCGTACTGAGCGCAGGGTTTCACTCTGACCTGACGATCGATGAGGACGCGGTGGACGGACTCGTAACCGCCGAGGACTTTCCTGCCGAATTCGACGAGAACCTCGACGATGGCACGTGGTACGCCGAGTATCGGCGGCTCGCCGCCGAACAGGCCGCCTTGCGCCGGCTCGCCACGCTGGTCGCGCGCGGCGTAGAACCTATGCAGGTATTTGGCGCGGTGGCCGAGGAGATGCGCCGATGCGTGCCCGCGGACACCGCCGGACTGTGGCGCTTCGAGACGGATCGCGAGATTACCATCGTGGCCGC
>DASQCE010000394.1:0-8166 GCA_035634855.1 Mycobacterium sp. | reverse complement strand
ATCGCGGCTGCGGTCCGGACGGATACACCGGCTGCTGTGGGTGGGAGGCGGCCGGAGGCTGGATACGCGGGCGCGACGTAGGCGGTGGCGGTGGCGGCTGGCTCGGGTAGGCCGGGCTGGGCCGCGATGCCAGCGGCACCGACGTGGTCTGCGGCGGTGTGCCCGCCGATCCCTGATGCCGGCCCACCTCGAACGTGAGCCCAGGACCGTCGGGACTGCCGATGTTGACCTGCTGGCCGTCGGCAATGTCGACCGCGGGCACGCGGCGGCCTTTGACGTACAGGCCGTTGAGGCTGCCATTGTCGATTCCGACCCAGCGGCCCTGATCGAACCGCAGGACGAGGTGGGCGCGCGAGATCAGCGGGTGCGCGATGCGGACGTCGGCACGGAGGTCGCGGCCGATCACAACGTCGTTGCCTGGCGCGAAGGTGCGCGTGGAGCCGTCGTACCGAACGGTCAGGGCGGGCGGGTTTGGTCGGCTCATCGGCAACGACTCTATCCGTATCGCCGCCGGATCAGGCGACTGAACTTGGGCGCGTCAGGACGTCGGCTTGATGCCCCACCTGGCGGTGTCGGTGATCTGTTGCAACGCCGCGATCCGGTCACCGCGCGTGGTGATGATGTGAGCGAACGTGGCGTCGACGGCCGAATCGCCGTCACGGGCCGGGCCCCAGTACCGGCCTAGCAATACCACCCGCTCGTCGTCGACTTGCAGGTAGTCGATCGGATCGACGTGCATGTCGTAGACGGACGCGATGCGGGTCCACACGCCGGTGACCATGTCGACGGCGCCGCGATGCTGGCCGCCGACACCGTGCGGCATGCCGGTGCTGACGGTGCCGACGAAATCGTCTGTCAGCAAACCGAATAGGGCCTTGCCGTCGGCGTGCGCCATAGCGTCGTAGAGCCGCTGCGCTACTGCGGTGGGAGTGGGCATGAGACCTCCAATCCGAATTAGAGGCTACTCTCTATTATAAGCTTGGGCAATGCCGCGGCCCGCGCGATTCACACTCGATGAGCTGCTCGATGCCGCCGCGGCGCTATTGGCCGCCGACGGGCCCTCGGCGGTGGCGATGTCGGTAGTGGCCCGCGCTGTCGGCGCGCCGAGCGGGTCGATGTATCACCGCTTCCCGACGCGTGCCGCCTTGTGTGGCGAACTGTGGATCCGCACTGAGGAGCGGTTCCACGCCGGGTTCACCGCCGCGCTGTCGACGTCGACAGACCCGCAGCAGCGGTGCGTGGCGGCAGCCCGATTCAGTGTGCAGTGGTGCCGCGAGAACCCGGTCGAGGCTCAGGTGCTGCTTACCGGTGCCGACGCGCTGGGCGCCGCTGACTGGCCCGACGACCTGACGAGCCGGCGAAAGCGTCTGCACCGCGCGCTGCGCCGGACGTTGGCCGGACTTCCCCCGGATCCGGACCGGGTCAATGCGGCGGTGATCGACATTCCGTATGCAGTGGTGCGCAGGCACCTGATGGCACGGCAGGCTATCCCCGCGAGCGCGGACGCGGTCGTCGAGGATTGTGCGCGGGCGCTCATACCGGCTGGCTAGCACTTCCCTCGAGCGCTATGGACTGCGAAACATGCAGGCGGCGTTGGTGATTCGCGCGACACTCATGGTTCTAGCCGCGATACTCATCCACCTTGGCGGCGTACTCGTCGAGCAGTCGCAGTGACTCGTCCGTCGGTCGTGTAGGCAGCATTAGCGCAACCTGGTCAAAGCCGAGATCGTCGACGGCGCGCCAGTAGTCGGGCTCCGTAGGAGTGCCGAACATCGCCAGCGGAACCTCGTGGCCTGCGCCGCCGCGAATCTGGTCGATTCGCTTACTCAGGTGTTCCACCGGGAAGGGGTTGGATATCCAGCCGGCCTCGTGCCTGATCACACGTTTGACCGTGGCATCGGAATCGCCGCCGATGTAGATGGGCGGATATGGCTTCTGGACGGGCTTGGGTCTGAGATACGACGCGTCGAAGTTGACGTGCTTGCCGTGGTATTCGGCGGGTTCGTGGGTCCACAGCGCCTTGATGGCTTCGATGCGTTCGTCCAGCAGCGCACCGCGTGCCTTCGGGTCCGTGCCGTGGTCGCGCATCTCCTCGAGATTCCAGCCGGCGCCCACTCCGAATACGAACCGGCCGCCTGAGATCAGGTCGATGCTCGCGGCTTCCTTCGCGGTGATGATGGGGTCGCGCTGGATCAGCAGGGCAATTCCTGTGAAGAGCTCGATCCTGGACGTCACCGCGGCCGCCGCGGCCAGCGTGACGAACGGGTCCAGCGTGCGGTAGTACATCGGCGGCAGCTCGCCTCCGAGTGGGTACGGAGTTTCGCGACTCGCCGGAATATGTGTGTGTTCGGCAATGACCAGTGAGTCGAAACCCCGGTCTTCGATCGCACGCGCCAGTGACACGGTGTCGATGCTGTCGTCGTTGACAAACGTAGAGATTCCGAACTTCATCGCCATCCTCATCTGTCGGCTATGCCCGGTACTGACGCTCGCTCAGGTGAGCCTATTCCCACGCGAGCATCGTGGTCGGACTGGCGGGAAGGACGCACAGGCGGGTGCTGTCCGTCACGACCGATCGATGAAGCCGCACCGTTCACCGCAACCGCGATCCGCCTCAACCCGCATGATGCGCAAGAGCGCGCGAGCTGCGCGCGGGCATTTATACCGTCTAGTTAACTTCTCGCCGTCACCTCGGCGCGTCGCGCGTTCTGTCGGTCAACTTCGTGATCTGCTAAGGCATGCGGTCTGTGAAGGCCACAGTCTGGCGGCACGGCAAACTGGGTCGAGCGATGCTCCCGGTGTTTCTTCTGTGCGCCGCGATCATCGTCACTCTGGTCCTGGCCAACCTGTCGAAGGCGGGTGCCGAACCCGGGTCCCTGCAGACCGACGATCGCGGCTTCATCAACACCGCGGCCCGATGCGACGCGCCGACGTCCGCCGTCGCGGTCGGCCGCACCGAACAATCGCTGATTGCGATTTGTGTCGACGGCACTGGGCACTACGAGTACCGCGGCGTGCGGCTGAAGGACAATTCCGAGCTCAACGTCCCTGGCGCCCTCATGGAGGGCGGACGGTACGTTGCCCACAACGCCGACTTCACCTACATCTTCTCGGCGAAGGAACTGATGATCCTCCATGGTTGGGGATGGGTGGCTCGCAGGGAGCCGATGGTCGCGTTCGTGGCGCCGCGGCTGCCGGCAGGCGGCTAACCGATTGCGACCCGGTCCGGCGATCCGGTCACCACGCAGTGGGTGTGGGTGTAAATGGTGGTCATGCACTCGTTGCAATGCGTGCACTTCGACAAAACGGAATGCTGATCGCCGTCGGCCTTGATGCGGTTGATCAGGTCCGGTTCGGCCAGCAGCGCGCGTCCCATCGCGACGAAGTCGAAGCCCTCGGCCATCGCGAGGTCCATGGTCTCGCGGTTGGTGATGCCGCCGAGCAGGACTAGCGGCATCTTCAATTCGGCGCGGAACAGCTTGGCGTCGCGCAGCAAATACGCCTCGCGGTAGGGGTATTCGCGCAGCACCTTCTTGCCCGCCAGCCGCACACCCCACCGCATCGGGCGGTGAAATCCCTTCGCGAACCCCTTGATCGGCGCGTCGCCACGGAACAGGTACATCGCGTTGACCAGCGAACTGCCCGCGGTGAGTTTGATGGCATCCAGGCCGCCGTCACCCTCGAGCCACGTGGCGGTCTTGAGCGATTCCTCGACCGAGATGCCGCCCCGCACGCCGTCGGTCATGTTGAGTTTGGCGGTCACCGCGATCGGCGTACCTTCCTCATCGACCGCGCGGCGCACCGCCATCACGATGCCGCGCGCCACTTTGGCCCGGTTCTCCAGCGATCCGCCGAACTCGTCGTCTCGCCGGTTGATCAGTGGACTGAGGAAGGAGCTTGCGAGGTAGTTGTGACCCAGGTGAATCTCGACGGCGTCGAACCCAGCCTCAATCGCGAACCGTGCCGCGGTGGCATGGTCAGCGATCACCCTGTCGATGTCGTCACGCGTCGCCCGTTTTGAGAATTTGAGCCCGGCAGGGTTGAACGCCCGGACCGGCGCAATCGCCCTGCCCCGATACGTGCGGAAGTGTGCAAGTGGGCCGGCGTGGCCGATCTGCGCGCTGATGGCGGCGCCTTCGGCGTGAATGGTCTCGGTCAGTTTGCGTAGTCCCGGAATTGCCTCGGGGCGCCACCAGATTTGGTCGAAGTCGGTGCGCCCCTCCGGTGACACCGCCAGATGGGCGACCGTCGTCATGCCCACACCACCCGCGGCGGGCAGCCGATGGTAGGCGATCAAGTCGTCGGACACGAGCGCGTTCGGCGTGGACGCCTCGAACGTCGCGGACTTGATGATCCGGTTGCGCAGCGTCACCGGGCCGAGCTTGGCCGGGGTGAATAAATTGGGCTGAGCTGGCATGTCGGAAGCCTGCCACAGTGCATGTCAGACTGGCTGCCGTGGGTGCGATCACGCTGGACGGTAGGGCCACGCGCGACGAGATCTTCGTCGACCTCAAGGAGCGGGTCGCGGTGCTGACCGCGGCCGGCCGGACGCCCGGACTGGGCACGGTTCTGGTCGGAGACGATCCCGGCTCACATGCCTACGTGCGCGGAAAGCACGCCGACTGCGCGAAGGTCGGCATCAACTCGATCCGCCGCGATCTGCCCGCCGACATCAGCCAGGCCAAGCTCGACGAAACCATCGACGAACTCAACGCCAATCCCGAATGCACCGGCTACATCGTGCAACTGCCCCTGCCCAAGCACCTCAACGAGAACGCCGCGCTGGAGCGCGTCGACCCCGGCAAGGACGCCGACGGGCTGCATCCGACGAACCTCGGCAGGCTGGTGCTCAACGAACCCGCCCCGCTGCCGTGCACCCCGCGCGGCATCGTGCATTTGTTGCGCCGCTACGAGGTGGAGATCGCCGGTGCGCAGGTCGTGGTGATCGGCCGCGGTATCACCGTCGGCAGGCCGCTCGGGCTGCTGCTCACCCGGCGGTCGGAGAACGCGACAGTGACGTTGTGCCACACCGCAACTCGGCATCTGCCGCAGCTGACCCGCGAGGCCGACATCATCATCGCCGCCGCCGGGGTGCCGCACATGGTGACCGCGGAGATGGTACGTCCCGGCGCGGCCGTGGTCGACGTCGGCGTGAGCCGCGACGACAAGGGCAAGCTGGTTGGCGACGTGCACCCCGACGTGTGGGAGGTCGCGGGTCACGTGTCGCCGAACCCCGGTGGGGTCGGCCCGCTGACGCGGGCGTTCCTCCTGACGAACGTCGTCGAGCGAGCGGAAGCCCTCGCCCGGTCGTGACAGCGACGAGCGCTTGCGCGAGGAGCCGATGACGCCGAAGGAGTTCGCCCGCAAGGTGTTCGGTGGGCAGTGGCCGATCCTGCTGGTCGGCCTGATCATTGTGGCCGCGTTCGGGTTGGTGGTCGCCGGTTACTGGCGACGCGGTGCGCTGGTACTCGCCATCGGCGTCGGCGTCGCGGCGGCGTTTCGACTGGCGCTGCCCGAAGACCGGGCAGGCCTGTTGGCGGTGCGCAGCAGGATGATCGACGTCGTCACGACCGCTTCGGTCAGTGCGGCCATGCTCTACGTCGCGTGGACGATCGATCCGTTAGGCACCAGCTAGCGCGTCGAGTCGTCCACTCTCGACGCTTCAGCCGACTCCCGCGCTGCGAGCGTTCAACCCAATTTTCAGCGCGGCAGCGACGATCGGCTTGGCCCACTCGGGCGTCGACGACAGATCCGGCGGGCCGACGATCTCGCCCTGGTCGAGATGCAATACGAGCACCGGCCGCGGCGCATGCCCTTTGGCAGGGTCGGCGTCCGAGGAGTTGTCGTAGACACGAAGCTCGGTCAGATGTGGCAGCAACTGCACCAGATTCAGCCTGCTGTGCCGCCAGCGGCGCCGGATGCTGGATTCCGGAATGTCGTGGCCGCCGGCGCGCACGCGGTTGCGGACACGTTCGATATGCAGATCGGGGCTGGCCAGTCCGACGTACCAGATGCGTACCTCAAACCCTTGCGACGCGGCCTCGGAGAGCAGGCGTGGCATGGTGCTCCCGCCGAGCGTGGTCTCGAACGCGAAGTCCTTGTGCTCCCGGATCGCCCGCTCGAGCAGCCGTCTGCCTTGCTGCCACGCCGCGGCGTTGGCCTTCACCTGGTCGAGACCGGGGTTCGCCGCGATCAACTCCCGTGCGGCCTCGTCGGGGTTGAAGTAGTCGGCGCCGGACGCCCGGATCATGGCGCCGCCGACGCTGCTCTTGCCTGCGCCGTTGACCCCCGCGAGGGCGTACAGGCGTGGCGCTCGGGCCTTGCGGGGCATGCGGTCGGGTTAGCGCTTCGCGCGGGCCGCCTTGACCGCGGCGCGGCCGATTTGCTCGGGCGTCGCGTCGAATGCCGACGCCATCGCACTCTTCGCTTGTGGCGTCTGCATGCGCTCCAGCAGTTGGTCGAATTGATCGGACAGGTCGTCGAGTGCGGGCGTGCTCGCCTTGGTCAGCGCTTCGAACTCGGCATAGGACAACAGCACCGCCTTGGGCGTGTTGTGTTTGGTGATCGCGACCGCGCCGCCGAGCGCGGCCTGTTCGAAGATCGTGCCGAACTCATTCTTGAAGCGCGTGGCGGCGACGGTCGGGACGTCGACCAGCTCACCCGCCCTATTGCGGAAAGTAAGTGTGCTCATATTGGACATTCTAGCCATTATAGCTAGATCATTGGGAGAACTTGCCCGACAGGCAAACTTGCCCGGTATGCAACTTTGATCTACGTTGGTCTCTGTGACCGGAACACTGGGACTTCGGGAGCGCAAGAAGCTCGGCACCCGCTGGGCGCTCAGCGATGCCGCCTTGGAGTTGGCGTTAGAGCGGGGACTGGAGAACGTCACCCGCGAAGACATCGCCAACAGGGCCGGCGTATCGCTGCGGACCTTCAACAACTACTTCACAGGCAAGTACGAGGCGGTCGCGTTCCGGCAGGTTGATCGAACACGACAGAGCCTTGCGGCCTTCCGTGAGCGACCCGCCGACGAGCCGCTGTGGTCGGCGATCACGGAGGCAATGCTTCAGCCGCTGGAAGCCGAGGGCGCCGCGGACATGCGGCCGACCCCCGGTGAGCTGGCCGTGATCCGGGAGCTCCTGTCCGCCCGGGATCTGCGTGCCGCGTTGACGAGAGATCTATTCGCCGACTGGGTCGACGCGATCGCGGAACGTACCGGGACCGATCCGGCTCGCGATATGTACCCACGATTGGTCACTGCGGTCGTCCGGGCGATCGGTGAAACGGCGATGGAGGCGTATGCCTATGCCGATCCGCCCGTGGCCTATACCGAACTCCTTCGTCGCGGCTTTGCCGATGTCGCGGCCGGATTGCCCGAAAGGTGAAGCCGATGTCCGAAACCCAAGTTCCCGTTGTCATTTCAGGTGCAGGCCCGAACGGGCTGATGGTGGCATGCGAGCTGGCGCTGGCGGGGGTGCGGCCTCTGGTGCTCGAACGATTGCCCGCACCCAGCGACGAGCCCAAGGCGAACGGCATGGTCGGACAGGTGATCCGGATGCTCGACATGCGCGGGCTGTACCAGAAGTTCACCGGATCAGACGATCCTCCGCACCCCGCGTACCAGTGGATCTTCAGTGGAATGTCGGTGCCGCTCTTCGGCGTTCGCGACAACCCGATGTATGCGCTGATGATGGCGCAGCCGCGGCTTGTGCGGATGCTTGACGAGCGCGCACGTGAACTCGGTGTCGACGTCCGCTGGGCCCACGAGCTGATCGGCGTCCGGGTGCGATCCGACGGCGCCGCGGTCGACGTGGCGGGACCAGATGGGACTTACACGCTGGAGACGGCGTACCTGGTGGGCGCCGACGGTGGCCGCAGCACCGTCCGCAAGTTGGCCGGCATCGACTTCCCGGGACACACATCCAACACCGTCGCCCGGATCGCTCACGTGCGGGTCCCCGCCGAGATGCGCGGCCCCAACGGCAGCATCGATGTGCCTGGCGTGGGCCCGCTGCCCTTCGGGCACAACCGACTCGACCGCGGTGGGTTCATCTACGCCGAGTTCGAGCCGGAGCGGGCGATGTTCGGGACCATCGAGTTCGATGAGCCAGGCGATGACTCGGAGCCGATGACGCTCGGCGAACTTCGCGACAGCGCGCGTCG
>DASQCE010000393.1:0-4154 GCA_035634855.1 Mycobacterium sp. | reverse complement strand
GACCTCGACAGCCTGGAGCGCTGGACCCGCTCGGAGCCGCACATGTCGGCTGCCAGGTGAAAGGGACCACTTCAGGGCTGGTTTTGCCATGAGGATGGGACCACCTGTTTGCCATTGATGGGACCACCTGGCTGGCGTTTTGCCAGTTATGGGACCACCCCGGCGTGGCATCGGGGTCTTCCGGTTGTTGGGCCGCTGTATTGGCCAATGAGCTACCGGGAGGTGTCGGTGATCGAGATCGTGGAGATGCTGCGGCTGTGGCTGCAGGGGTTGGGATTGCGGGAAGTGGCCCGGCTATCGGGGACTGACCGCAAAACCGTTCGCAGGTACGTGGACCGGGCGCGGGCCTGCGGGCTGGACCGCGACGGCGGTGATTGTCAGCTCACCGACGAGTTGATCGCGGCAGTGATCGCCGAGGTCCGCCCGCACCGGCCAACGGGCAAGAGCCCGGCGTGGGAAACCATCGCCGCCGAGCATGAACAGATCAAGACCTGGCTCAAGGACGGGTTGACGTTGACCAAGATCCACACCTTGTTGGGCCGCCGCGGCGTGGTGGTGTCGTATCGGACCCTGAATCGTTATGCCACAGTAGAATTGGACTTCGGTCGGCGTCAGGCCACGGTTCCGGTGGCCGATTGTGAACCCGGCGCGGAGGTGCAGATCGACTTCGGTCGACTCGGCATGCTCACCGACGCCACTGAAGGCCGGCGCCGGGTGGTGCACGGGTTGATCTTCACCGCGGTGTACTCACGGCACATGTTCGTCTGGCCCACCTACCGCCAGACCTTGGCCGATGTGATCGCCGGGTTCGAGGCGGCGTGGGAGTTCTTCGGCGGTTATGCGGGTGTCGATTCCGCGATTCGAGCCGAAATGGCGTGAGAATGGGCGCAACCCGCGACGGGGAGCGCCGATGTTGTGGATACCGTGCCTGGTGCGGTCGACCGGTCCGGATGGTGAGGTCCGGGCTAGTCTTGGTGACCCGCTGGTCGATGACTATCTGAGGTTCGTCGCGGCGCGGTCGCGGCCGAACACGGTGCTGGCGACGGCCTATGACCTGAAGGTGTTCTTCTCGGTGGTCGGCAAGGAGCCGGCGCGGGTGTCGACGACGGATGTGATGGAGTTCCTCGCCGTGCAGCGGGCTCCGCGGCGGGGTGCTCGTGTTGTGCGGCTTGAGGACGGCGAGTCGGGGTTGTCGGCGCGGACGCTTAAGCGCCGATTAGCAAGTGTGTCAGGACTTTTCGCGTACTTGCTGGTCCGTGACGATGTCGATGTGCGGCGCAACCCGGTGCCGCGCGGTGTGGGCGCGCGGCGCCCGCTGGCCTCGGGAGCGCGTGGGGTGCCGTTGATCCGCACGCCGCGGACGCTGCCGAGGGTGTTGTCGCCGGTGGAGGTGGACGCGCTGCTGGGTGCGCTGCGCACGCATCGGGACCGTGCCCTTGTGTTGGCGATGCTGCTGGGCGGGCTGCGTCGCTGCGAGGTGTTGGGGTTGCGCATGTCGGACGTGCACGTCGGGGAGCGGCGGTTGTTCATCGCCGAGGGTAAGGGTGGGCATCAGCGGATCGTGCCGGTGGCGAGTGGGTTTTTCGCGAGTCTGGCCGACTACTTCGGCCACGAACGCCCAGACACCGATGCCGAGCACGTGTTCGTGGTGCTACGTGGCCCGACCCGGGGTCGGGCCCTGACTGCGGCAGGCGTGGATCAGGTGCTCGGCGGCGCGCGGCAGCGGGCGGGACTCGATCATGCCACCTGCCATCAGCTGCGCCACACCTGTCTGACTCGGCTGCGGGAGGCCGGGATGGCGTTGGAGGCGGTGCAGGCGCAGGCCGGGCACCGCTCGATCGAGTCGACCCGCGTCTATCTACACCTGGCCAACGGGTGGCTGGCCGAGGAGTACGTCCGCGCGGTGAACGCGATCGAGCACGAGATCGCCGAACGCGTCGAGGAAGCCGAGAACTGATGGCCGCCTACCGACTCGCCGGTGAAGCGTTGGATCTGGTCACCGCCTACGAGAGCCACCTGTGGGACATAGGCCAGCTGCCCGACCACAAGGTGCTGTGGGGCGCTCGATGGTTCGTGGTGCACATCGGAGCACCGCAGGCCTTCGCCGAGCTGCCGATCGAGGAACAACTCGCGGTCAACAACGCGGTGCACCGGTTCATCGCGTGGCTGATCGCGACGCGGCGATTACGGCCGAACGCGGACTACCTGGTGGCGCGGCGACCCCGGTTGGGCATCAGCCTGTCCCGGCACTGGCCGGTGTTCCACGCCCTGTTCATGAACACCGCTGCAACGCTTGCCTTTCCGATCAAGACAGCGCAGGCGCAGTGGGCGGCGCTGGCACAGATCTGCGCGTTGACCGGGCTGGCCCCGGAACGGTTGACCCATGCCGACATCGACGCGGCCCGCGACGAACTACTCGCAGCCGCCGACCGTTACGGACACGAGTCACACCGCGGTCTGTCCACCGCGATCTTCGGGTTGGAAGCCACCCTGTTCCACGCCGGCGTGATCGACGAACTGCCCCGCAAGCGTGCCCGGACCAAGGCCGACATCCGTGCCGCGCAGTGGGCGAAGGTGCCGCCGCGGATGCGCACCACGATGCACACCTACCTGGAACAGGCGGTGACCACGCTACGGCCCGGGCGGGTAAAGAACATCGAGGCGACCCTGCGGGAGTTCGCCGGATTCGTCGCCGAGCACGACCCGTCCGCGCGCTGCGTCGCCGACTTGGGCCGAGCCCACGTCGAGGCCTACAAGTGCTGGCTGGCCGAGCGACCGGGCAAGCGCGGTGCACCGCTGCATAGGCACACGATCAAGGACCGACTCTGCGCGTTGCGCGGGTTCTTCATCCGCCTGCTGGAATGGGAGATCGACGACGCGCCAGCCAAAGTGCCGGTGCTGGCCTCCGATATGCCGATCCCCGACGAGACTCTGCCCCGGTTCCTCGACGACGCCGCGGCGACCAAGCTGCTGCAAGCCGCCCGCGGAGACAATGACCCGTTCGTGCGGCTCACCGTCGAGTTTCTCGCCCGAACCGGCATGCGCAAGGGCGAGTACTTGGCGTTGACCACCGACGCCGTTGTGCAGATCGGTTCGGCCTACTGGCTGCACGTTCCGCTGGGCAAGCTGCACACCGACCGATACATCCCGCTGCACCCGCAGTTGAAGGAACTGCTCGACGAGTGGCTCGCCAAGCGTCCGGAAGGGTTGCGCAGCAAGCTGATCTTCGTCGAGCAAGGCCGACCGATCCCTATCTCGCGAGTCGATGCCGCTGTCGCTGTCGCAGCCAAAACAGCTGGCATCGGCGGTGTTTCACCACACAGGCTCAGACATACCCTGGCGACCCAGGCGATCAACCGAGGCATGTCGCTCGAAGCGATCGCAGCCCTACTCGGGCATCGCTCGTTGCATATGACGCTCGTTTACGCCAAGATCGCCGATCGCACCGTCGCCGACGAGTACTTCGCGGTCTCGGAGAAGGTCGAGGCGCTCTATCAGGCGCCCAAGCAACTACCCGCCGACGCCGAGGGCACCGAGATGCGCAAGCTGCGCGCAGAGATGCATCGTCGGATGCTCGGAAACGGCTACTGCGCCCGCCCGATCGGGATGGACTGCCACTTCGAATCGATCTGCGAATCCTGCACGTTCTTCCAGACCACTATCGAGTTTCGTCCCACCCTGCAAAAGCAGCGCGACGACGCCGCGGCCAAGGGACAACTGGGCCGTACGAAAGTCTTCGACGGGCTGCTTACCCGACTCGATCAAGACGCCTCGTGACGTGCGCGGACCGATCAGGATCTTGACAAACGAGACCCGCATATTAGAGGGGTGCCGTGCGACAAGATCCGCTACGACAACCTCAACAGCGCGGTCAAACAGGTGCTGTTCGGCCGCTCTCGGCAGGAAAACGAACGCTGGCTGACGTTTCGCTCCCATTACGGGTTCGAAGCCTGGTACTGCCAGCCCGGCCATGAGGGCAGCCACGAAAAAGGCGGGGTGGAAGGCGAAGGCGGCCGGTTCCGCCGCAACCACTGCGTGCCCATGCCAGTGGTGGACTCCATCGACGAACTCAACGCACTGTTAGAAGCCGCCGACGATGTCGATGACGCCCGCCGTATCAGTCACCGCGCCAACCGTGTTGGCCAGGATTGGGC
>DASQCE010000392.1:0-2743 GCA_035634855.1 Mycobacterium sp. | reverse complement strand
CAGATCGAGGCGTGTACGCCTGGGGTCTCCGCCAGGTACCTTGCCGGACGTCACCGGGTCTCGCCTGACGAGCGACGGCAAGCTCGAGCTGATCTACATCGGGATCTGCCCGGAGAGGGATTCGGGCGCTCGAACAATGCGTGACCGCCTGCTTCACGACCACGCTCGGCGGACGCGAAGATCCACGTTGCGCCGAGCGCTTGCGTCGTTCCTCTGGGAGCAAGCGGGTTGGGATCTCACCACGACTTCAGATGGCCGGCCAGCCCTTGACCGCCGGTCCGAGGCCGAGCTGACCGCTTGGATGCGCAATCATCTCTACCTCACTTGGATCAGCGATCCGCGACCCTGGGACCGGGAGCTTGGAATGATCGCATCCTTGTTGCCGCCGTTGAACAGCGACATGAACAGTCACCATCCGCTGCACTCGCTCGTCGTGTCGCGCCGTGAGGCGTGGGCCGCAGCCGCTAGAGCGACGGCGGGTTCTCGCGGATAGCCGTCTGACTGAGACTTGTCGCGGGCTCTGCGGTTGGTCGTAGCGTCCTGGTGGTGCGACGGGCCGGCTCGCTAACCGTCTGCCGACCGGTGTGGTTTGGCTCTAGAACGAGGTGCCGGCCTGTCGTGTCTGACCCGTGGTGTGGCTCTAAAGAGGCGCGCTCGCCGATCGTCGTCCTGAAGTCAGACGTGCCCGCCGCGGTCTGTTCTGCCAGACCTGATCGTATGGAGGTGACGGACGGTGGCAGGCGTGATGATCGGGATCGATCCGCATAAGGGGTCGCACACCGCGTTTGTGATCGATGGACGCGAGAAGCCACTGGGGCAGCTGCGGGTGCGGGCCTCGTGCGAACAGGCCGAGGCGCTGCTGGGCTGGGCTGGTCGTTGGCGGCAGCGGACGTGGGCGATCGAAGGGGCGCGCGGGCTGGGGCAGCTGCTGGCGCAGCAGCTGCTCGCCGCCGGCGAGCGAGTGCTCGACGTGCCGCCCAAGCTCACCGCCCGGGTCCGGCTGCTCGAATCCGGGCAGATCAACAAGACCGACGAGAACGATGCCCGCGCGGTCGCGATCGCCGCGCTGCGGGCCCGCCAGCTGCCGCAGCTGACCGTGGAGGATCAGACCATCGTGATGCGGGTCTGGGCGCGGCGCTACCACGACCTCGGCCGGCTACGTACCCAGGCAGTGTGTCGGCTGCACACGGTGCTCTGCGAGCTCGTCCCCGGCGGTGTGCGCAAGCAGTTGCGGACCAGCCAGGCGATCGCGGTCGTCGACAGCATCACGGCCGAATCCCCTGTGGCGCAGGCGAAACTCGAGCTCGCCCATGATCTTGTCGCAGACCTGCAGCGCCTCGATGCGCAACGCCGTGAGGTCAAGCGTCGGGTCTCCCGCGCGGTGGCCGCCGCCCCCACCAGCATCACCGAGGTCTACGGCGTCGGACCGATCGTGGCCGCCTGCGTGCTCGGCTACGTCCGCGACATTCGCCGCTTCCCCAGCCGGGACCGGTTCGCCTCCTATAACGGCACCGCCCCGATCGAGGTCTCCTCCGGCGACCGGAAGATCTACCGGCTCTCCCGCCGCGGCAACCGCCAGCTCAACCACGCCATCCACATCGCCGCGGTCAGCCAGATCAGCCACCGCGGCAGCGAAGGCCACGCCTACTACCAGCGCAAACGCGCCAAGGGAATGACCGGCAAGTGCGCGCTACGCGCGCTCAAACGCAAAATCAGCGACACCCTCTACGAGCGGATGCTCCACGACATACGCCCACGTAAGGACCCGGGAGGGCACTCGGGGAACGACGCTGTCTCCAGCGCGGCCGGCTCACACCCCGATGGACCGGCTCTTCGGACAAGCCACTCCCGGGCCACCGCCAACTCTAAAACCGCCACCACCAACCAGCGACCGCTCACATCTCCGCCTGCTCCTGATAAGCGCCGAACCAGCCGGAGCGGAACCGGAGTCAAGCTGCAGCCCCGCCCGAGACCGCGACGCGGGCGCGGGCAGGAACGAGCTTGACACCGGCGAGCACCGGCCACAATCCCCGGCGCAGGAGCAGGCCACCACGGGCTTGACACAAAGAGGTCCTCGTTATACGGGTGATCCTGTCAAGGGCTGACCGTGCGGGTTCGGATTTGTCGATCATGCGGGTGCCTCTCCGAAGAGTTGTTGACCGTCGCTGAGGTCGAGCAGGAACACGAACCGGTGTAGGTCGGTGCGGAGCTCGTCGACGTTGTAGGCGGTGTGGCGGACGAAGGCGGTGAGGCTGTCGGCGAGGAGCTGCTTCTGAGTGCCGGCGAGCCAGTCGGTGAGCAGAGTGAGTATCTCGGCGAGCTCGACGGCGTCGCTGAGTTCGAGGCAGATCTTGGGCATGGGGTTCAGCCCCGTTCGGTGGTGTTGGGATTGGCTTCGGCGCGCTGGATGAGAGCGTCGAACAACGTTGCCCGCTCAACCTGTCCGTGCTGCTGGGCGTGGTCGCGTTGTCGGGTGAGGATCGGTAGGAACTCGGTGCCGGTGCGGAAGTAGGCGCAGGTTTCGCACGCCGATTCCATGCGGCAGTCGAGTTCGACGGGTCGGGTGCATAGGCCGTTGCCGAGCATCCGAGCGGTGGCTTCGCGGCGCAGTCGGGTCATGCCGGTGGTCTCGTAGTCGGCGGGCAGTTCGGGCTGTTGACCGTAGAGGGCGTCGATCTTGGCGCTGATGGCTTGGTATTCGTCGGCGACGACGCGGTTGGCGATGCGCGCGTAGATGAGGGTC
>DASQCE010000391.1:0-8617 GCA_035634855.1 Mycobacterium sp. | reverse complement strand
GTGGCGAACAGCACCGCCGCGTCACGTTCGGAGTTCAGCACTTCCGTTGTGTTGTGCGAATACTCGGGCAGCTTGAGCGTGTTGGTCGCCAGGCCCGCAACGGTCGGCGCGGACTTGACGCCGATCTCGACGAACCGCTCGATGCCAAGACCGCCAGCGGCCTCCTCGATGAACAGCAGGTCCTGGGTCTCGATCCAGCGCACCGGGCTGGCGAACTGCCAGGCCAACAGCTCGATGACGACCTTGCGGCACAGCTCGGCCGGCTTCTCGTTCCGCCACGTGTCGTAGTCGGCGAGGATCTCGTCGAGCGGCTCGGCCGGCACGAGATCCCGGATCTCCTGGATGAAGTCGTGGTCCAGCGTGAACGGCCGCGGCACCAGGTTGGGGATGTACTTGCCGATGATGAGGTCAGGATCCTTATCGCGCGGCATGACCCGCTCCAGCGAGCGCCGGAAGTCGGCAACGCCGACCCGCAGCACAGAGGAGTGGAACGGCACGTCGATGCCCGGCACCAGGATGAACGAGCGCTTGCCGCCGGTGATCTCGCGGCGCCGCTCGACCTCTTCCTCGAGCGCTTCGAGCCCGCGCACAGTGCCCGCGATGGCGTACTGCGAGCCACGCAGGTTGAAGTTGACGATTTCCAGAAACTCTCCAGAACTCACCGCGATGTCAGCGACAAACGCCTTCACGTCGGCGTCGTCGAGATCGATCTGCGACGGCCGGATCGCGGCCAGCCGGTAGTTGGACCGGCCGAGGTGATCGCGCGGCACGATGTCGTGCATCTTGCTGCCGCGGTGGAACACGACCTCCAACAGCGCCTCCAGTTCGTAGACACCGCTGACGCAGGCCAGCGCGGTGTACTCACCGACGGAGTGGCCGCAGGCGATCGCACCCTCGACGAACGCGCCCTGCTCGCGCATCTCGGCCACCTGCGCGGCGGCCACAGTCGCCATCGCGACCTGGGTGAACTGCGTCAGGAAGAGCACACCATCGGGATGGTGGTAGTGCACACCGCTGGCGATCAGGCTGGTCGGGTTGTCGCGCACCACGTGCAGCACCGAGAAGCCCAACGTGTCGCGGGTGAACTTGTCGGCGGTGTCCCACACCTTGCGGGCGGCCTTGGACCGGGCGCGCACCTCCATGCCCATGCCCTTGTGCTGGATGCCTTGCCCGGGGAACGCGTAGACCGTCTTGGGCGCTTCCAACTGCGCGGTCGCCGACATCACCAGCTCTGAGCCGACGCGAGCGGCCACCTCGATGATCTCTGCGCCGCGGTCGATTCCGACGCGGTCGACGCGGAAATCGATCTCGTCGCCTGGCAGCACCATGCCGAGGAACCGCGAAGTCCAACCCACGATGCGCGCAGGCGGGGCGGGCTTGCCGTCGGTCGCGGTGACGACGTGCTGTGCGGCCGCCGACAGCCACATGCCGTGCACGATGCGCGATTTCAGCCCGGCGAGCAGCGCGGCGGCGCGGTCGGTGTGGATCGGGTTGTGATCCCCTGAGACCTCCGCGAACGCGCTCATGTCCGTGGGCGCGGTAACGGTGACGTCCCGGCGCCGGCGACGCGGCGTGTCGGTCGCATTGTCGGTGATCGCCCCGCCCGCACGCGGCGGATCGGCGAGCTCGGCCGCGCCGGTGCGGCCGCGGATCGCGAAGCGCTCCTCCAGCGTGGCCAACACCGTGCCCTCGGCATCGGCGATGGCCACCGCGACCGGGATGACGCGCCCGTACTCGGTGTCGGTCGCCGCCGAAGTTGTTGCGGTGACGGTCAACTCGGCCTTGGTCTTGGGCATCGCCATCAGTAGGTGCGCGGCGTGGTCCAAATGCACCAGGCTCAGCAGGCCCTCGACGACAGGGAAGCCGTCGTCGGTGGCCGCCGAACCGATGGCGGCGAACACCGCCGGCCAGCAGCGGCCGACAAGGGCATCGGGCACGAGGGTCATTCCAGGCGCCAGCGGCGCGCCGAACGTAGCCGTGACACCGGTGTGGTCGGCGACCTGCTCGGGATCCCAGTCGACCGTGACCTTGGCGGTGTTGTCATGCACCGGCGGTAGCGCATCGGGTCCGTCGACGCCTGCGGCGATCGCAAGCACGGAGCGCATCGCGGTCGATGCGTCCTCGACGGTGACGACCGGCATGCCGCCGTCGACCGTGCAGGACGGCAGCGTGAATCGGATGTCGATCCAGATGCCGGACAGCGGAACACTCAGTGTCACCACGTCATCCGACCGCTCCAGCCGAGCACCGGTGGACGGGTGTGTGGCACTGCGGTTTTCGTTGACCTGCCACTCATCGGGAGCACCGATGCGGTGCACCGGGTTGATGGCGGTACGTCCGGCCCAGAGCACGTCCGGCGAATCGAGCACCACGGCCAAGGGACCGGTCACATCCGCGCGCGCGTGACGGCGCGACACCACCGGCGTCGGCTGCACGCCCGATGCCAGCACCTTGTCGATGGAGGCCTGCTCGAAGCGGTCCAGCAGCTCGCCGACGGGTTCGTCGACGCGGGTAATGCCGGTCACCGATTGGGTGCCCGGGATGATGCAGACCTGGTCGGCGGTGTAGCGCGCGTCGTGGGCCTGCCACAGCGAGTCACTGCGCCACCAGCGTCGCACGTCCTTATCGATGACGGGGACGAAGTTGACCGGCTTGCCCAGCTTCTTGCACAGCGTGACGAACCACGGCACGTCGGCAGGGTGCAGCTTGAGGCTCTCGGCCTCCGGATAGCGATCCAGCAGCATGTCGATCGCTGCCTGGGGGTTGTCCAGCAGCGCAACATCATTGAAGAGCGTGTCGATCGGACCCGAGTCCTGCGGGTGGAGTCGGGCCTCGGCTCGCTTGAGCATCTCGTCGAACCGCTCACGCCAGGTGTCGGCCAACCACGGGCTGTCCGGCAGCTTGGTGTCGGCGGTGCTGTCGCCGTCGCCGATCGCCAGCTCGACGTAACGCTGCAGCCACTGCAGGTAGGTCATGTCACCGATGTCGCCGAAGTACGGCTTCGCGGTGTCGGCCATCGCGGCGATGAGTTCGTCGCGGCGGGCCGCAACCGCCTCTGCGTCACCGGCGACCTCGTCGAGCAGCCGGCCGCAGCGCGAGGCGGCGTTGTCGATCTCGTGGATGTCTGCACCGAGCTGGCTGCGGCTGGACGCCATACCGCCAGTGGCTTTTCCGGCGCTGATCCAGTGGTCGGTACCGGCGGTTTCGACGAGCATCTGTTTGACTGCCGGCGACGTGGTCGACTCCTTGGTCGCCATGGCCGCGGTGCCGACCAGGATGCCGTCCACGGGCATGGCCGGGAACCCGTAGGCCTCGGCCCAGCTACCGGACATGTACTCGGCGGCCCGCTCCGGGGTGCCGACGCCGCCGCCGACACAGAGGGTGATGTTGGGCAGCTTGCGAAGTTCGCCGTAGGTGGACAGCAGCAGATCGTCGAGGTCCTCCCACGAGTGGTGACCACCGGCGCGGCCGCCCTCGACGTGGACGATCACCTCCTTGCCGGGAACCTCGGCCGCGATCTTGATGACCGACTTGATCTGGTCGATGGTGCCCGGCTTGAACACCACGTGGCTGATGCCGACGCTGTTGAGCTCGTCGATCAACTCGACGGCTTCCTCGAGGTCGGGGATGCCGGCGCTGACGACGACCCCATCGATCGGGGCGCCGGACTGACGGGCCCTCTGCACCAACCGCTTTCCGCCCACCTGAAGCTTCCACAGGTAAGGATCGAGGAACAACGAGTTGAACTGGACGGCCCGACCTGGCTCGAGCAAGCCGGTGAGTTCGGCAATGCGGTCGTCGAAGACCTCCTCGGTGACCTGACCGCCGCCGGCCAGTTCGGCCCAGTGGCCGGCGTTGGCGGCCGCGGCGACGATCTTGGCATCGACGGTCGTCGGGGTCATCCCCGCGAGCAGAATCGGTGAGCGCCCGGTGAGCCGGGTGAACTTGGTCGAAAGCTTGACCGAGCCGTCGGGCAGCGTCACCGCCGTCGGCGCATAACTCGACCACGCGGGAGGGACCTCGGGCTCGGCGCCGACGGTGAACAGGTTGCGCTGTCCCGCGCGGGTGGCCGCGGCAACGATGCCGATGCCCAGGCCCCGGATGACCGGAGCGGTCAGGCGGGTCACGGTGTCGCTCGGGCCCAGGTCGATGATCCACTTCGCACCGGAGTCGTGCAGGCGCTCGACCTCGGCCACCCAGTCGATCGGGCGCACGAAGATGGCCTCGGCCATCTCATGCGCCAGTTGGGCGTCGATGCCGCACTTTTCGGCCCAGCGGTCGACGAGCTCGACGGCATCGGCCAGCCGTGGTGTGTGGAAGCCGACCTCGACCTGCACGCCGTGGAACACGGGTGAGAACACCGCACCGCCGCGGATCTTGTTCTTGCGCTCGGCCTCTTCCTTCTCGGTGATCTTGCTGCAATAGAGCTCGAAGCGGCCAAGCTGTTCCGGGGTGCCGGTGATGACGACCGAGCGCCTGCCGTTGCGGATCGACAGCACGGGCGGCAGCACGGTGCGCACGTCCTGAGAGAACTCCTCGAGAAGCTCGGCGATGCGTTCCGGGTCGACATTGGTGACCGAGACCATCGGCGATTTGTCACCACGGCCGACCATGCCGCGGCGCCGGGAGACCAGCGACCCGGCCGCGCCGATGAGCTGCAGCAGCGCCAGTAGTTCGGGATCCTTGGCGCCCTTGGCCCGCAGCGATTCGGCGGCCATGATGCCCTGTGAGTGGCCGGCCATCGCAACCGGCGGGGTTCCGTACAGGTCGAGGCCCTGCCTCGTCAGCGCGCGAATCGCGGCCATCTGGGCGAGCAGAATGCCGGGGCCGGAGATCGCGGCGGTGATCAGCTGCGTGGTGGCGGGCAGCGGCTCTTCGGCGGCCAACGCCCGGACCCATTGCAGAGGCTCGAAGCCGATCGGCCGCACGACGACGAGCTCGCGCGCAACGGGCTCGAGAATCAGCGCCGCCTCACCGACGACCTCACTCAGCTCGGATTCGATGCCCGCCGAGCTGACCAGCTCCTCCAGGTTCTCCAACCAGGAGCCGCCCTGGCCGCCAAACGCGACCGCATACGGCTCTCCGGCGTTCAACCGATCGACGAGGGCGTATGCAGAGGAAAATCCTCCTGCGTTCTCGATGGGCTCGTTCTCGCGGCCGGTGGTCACCCTGCTCTGTTCGTTGATCGTCACGTCGTGTTATCTCCCTCGGTACTATCTCGCGCGGTACTGTCTCGCGCGTATCGCTCGTGGTCTGTGGCTGTCGTATCTGGAGCTGTTGATGGCCTGCGCTCCCCTGCGGAGGCCATGCGATTCGGCGTCGAATCCCGACTGGTTCAGGCGCGTCCGGCACACGGGCCATCCGACAGTCTTGTAGACGGCCCGGCGGACACTCCAGCCGTACTAAGAGTGTCATAAGACGCAGCACCATTTTCTCGCCCCAAATGGTTACTGGCGAGTTCTACGCATGGGTAACCACAAGTTCGATAACACCCGCCTGCGCGAGGGCCGAACGCATGTGGGACAAACGTCCTGCATGCAGGTGGTTACGGCCGAGTAGGCATAACAGTGCAGATCAAGGCAGTATTGTTATGTAATCGTTATGTAAAAATTTGGGCTCTTCCCGCCAGGGACAATGACACGCCCGGAGTCGACAACTCGGCCCGATTTGTCTTCTATCGGCGGCCGGCTACTGGAAAAGGTTTGCTGACTCTACTTACTGATCAGTACGGTTTAGTCCCACTGCCCGAACCGGGGTTTCAGAATCTGGTTGATGTCAACCCCGATGCCCCCGACATTGCGCTTGTCGATCTCGACCTGGTGCAGGTGTGCGGCGGGATGCGTGAACCCCTGCGGCGAGCCCCAGTTGTGCTGCCAGAAGTAGGAACCCAGCCCATCCTGCAGCGCCCAGTCGATGGTCCTGGCGTTGGCGTACACCCCGACGCGCTGATGGCCGAGCACTGCTTCCCAGCCGCGCAGATACGGCGCCGCCTGGCTCTTGTACTGGTCGTAGCTGGGGTTGTCGTCGATCGACGCGTAGATCGGTGCGCCGTTCGAGCCACCGGCCGCGACGTGTAGCTGCCAGCCCCGCTTGGCGTGCGCGACGCCCGCGTTCTGACCGCCCAGCCAGTCCGCGGTGTCCTGCTTGCCGTATTGGTAGCAGGATACGATTTTCAGCCCGTTCTGATAGAGATCGCGGGCCTCGGGCAGCTGGATCGGCTTGCCCAGCATCCAGGCACCCCCGGGCCGCCGATCAGACACGTACCGGATCGCGCCCAACGCGCCAGATGCCCGCAGATCGCCTGCCCCGATCACGCCGGCTGCATAGTCGAGCAGGATCCCGAGGGGCGCCGCATCCGCCCGCGGGGGCGCCAGCGCCAGCAGGCCGGTGCCGAGACCAAGGCCCGCGGGCGCGGCGGCGGCGTATTTGAGCACGTCGCGCCGGGATATTGACACGTGCCACAGGGTACGACAGCAACATCACTTTCCACGCCAACGCCACTGGTCACATCTATATCAAGATTGCCAACGGAATTTCTGGATGATGTCGAGCGGCGGTGCCTGCTGATGAATCGAGGGCTCCGCGGCTCGACAACAGAGGTCGCGCCCGACGAGCTCGGCTTGCGCCATGCCGATGAGTACCACGTCCGCGATTTGTGGACGCACACCTCCACGGTCAGGTCGGGCGACGTCGAGGCATGGGTGCCACCACACGCGGCCAGGATGTTCCTGGCGTCACCGGGCTAACCTGCCAGATGTGCGAAACCAGTGGTCGCACGCGGCCAAGATCACGAAATCCGCGATGAAGCTGCGCCAACACCGTGGAATTCCTACGATGAGCCATGCCCTCGGGGACGGTCAGCTCGCAGCCGGATGCGAATACCGCTGCCGCCGTTGACGATCCACAGATCGAGCTGATCGGTGTCCGCAAGGTTTTCGGTGACGTGGTGGCCGTGGAGGGCGCAGACCTGACCGTGGGCGACGGCGAGCTCTTCGCGATCCTCGGGCCGTCGGGTTCGGGTAAGACGACGGTGCTGCGGATGGTGGCGGGGTTCGAGCAACCCACCGCCGGCGTGATCAAACTCGGCGGTGTCGACGTCACCGCACTGCCTGCACGCCACCGCGACGTCAACACCGTCTTCCAGGAGTACGCCCTGTTCCCGCACATGACGGTCGCACAGAACGTCGAATACGGGCTGAAGGTCAAGGGCGTGCCCAAGGCCGAGCGCAGGCGCCGCACCGCCGACGCGCTCGACATGGTGCGGCTGACCGACCACGCGCCGCGCCGCCCCGCGCAACTATCGGGAGGACAACGGCAACGCGTCGCGCTAGCCAGGGCGTTGGTCGGACGGCCGCGGGTGTTGCTGCTCGACGAGCCCCTCGGCGCACTGGATCTCAAACTGCGCGAACAGATGCAGATCGAACTGAAGGCGATCCAGCGCGAGGTCGGCATCACATTCGTCATCGTCACCCACGACCAGGACGAGGCGCTGACCCTGTGCGACCGGCTGGCCGTCTTCAACGACGGACGCATCGAACAAGTCGGCAACGCCCGCGACGTCTACGAAAACCCCGCCAACCGCTTCGTCGCCGATTTCGTCGGCACCTCCAACGTCCTCGACGGAGCGGCCGCCGAGGCACTCATGGGCCGGCCGGGGATGTTCGTCATCCGGCCGGAACGCATCGGCGTGTCCCGGCCTGGCACCGATCCCGTGCCCGGGGTGCACACGGTCGACGCCACGGTGTCCGAGGTCATCTACGCCGGCCCCACCACCCGCATCGCCGCCACCGCGCCGCCCGGCGTCACGCTCACCGCGACGGTTCTCACGGCCAACACGTGGCTGCCGCCCGACCTGCAGCACGGAACGCCGATCACGTTGGCCTGGCCCGAAAAGGCCGTCCATCAATTGAAATTCGAGGAGTAGCCATGACATCCACGCCCGTGCGAATCGGTCTTGCGCTGGTCGCCTGCGCCGCCCTGGTCCTACCGTTTTCGACTGCCTGTTCGAAATCGGAACAATCCGGCGGCGGCAACGGCCAGTCACCGCCGAAGATGGAACCGCTGTCGGCGGTCGGCAACGGCGAAGGCCAGCTGAACCTCATCGCCTGGGCGGGCTATGCCGAAAACGGTTCGAACGACAAGAGCGTCGACTGGGTGACGCCGTTCGAACAGCAGACCGGCTGCAAGGTCAACGTGAAGATCGGCAACACCTCCGACGAGATGGTGCAGCTCATGCGCAGCGGTCAGTACGACGGGGTGTCCGCTTCCGGCGACGCGACATTGCGACTGGTCTACGCCGGTGACGTTGCCCCGGTCAACACCGACCTGGTGCCCAACTACGCGTCGATTTCGTCGTTCCTCAAAGACAAGTCATGGAATTCGGTGAACGGCCAGATGTACGGGATTCCGCACGGCTGGGGCGCCAACCTACTGATGTACAACATCGACGTGGTGCGCGACGCCCCGAACTCCTGGAGCGCGGTGTTCGACGATGCAGGCAAGTACAAGGGCAAGGTCACCGCCTACGACTCCCCCATCTACATCGCCGACGCCGCGCTGTACCTGTCCAAGACCAAACCGGACCTTGGCATCAAGGACCCCTACTCGCTGACATCCG
>DASQCE010000390.1:0-19977 GCA_035634855.1 Mycobacterium sp. | reverse complement strand
TACTTCTGGTTCCCGAAGATGACCGGACGTCTGCTCGACGAGCGCCTGGGCAAACTGCACTTTTGGCTGACCTTCATCGGCTTCCACACCACGTTCCTGGTGCAGCACTGGGTCGGTAACGAGGGCATGCCGCGCCGTTATGCTGACTACCTGCCGTCCGACGGCTTCACCACGCTGAACGTCGTCTCCACGATCGGGGCGTTCATCCTTGGCATCTCGACGATTCCGTTCACGTGGAACGTGTTCAAGAGCTGGCGTTACGGCGAACCGGTGACCGTCGACGACCCGTGGGGCTACGGCAACTCGCTGGAGTGGGCGACCAGCTGCCCGCCGCCCCGGCACAACTTCACCGAGCTGCCCCGAATCCGTTCGGAGCGGCCGGCGTTCGAGCTGCACTATCCGCACATGGTGGATCGGATGCGCGCGGAGGCCCACGTCGGCCGATCACACGGACCGGACGACGGCGACGTCACCCGGCTGGACGACGAGCACGTCCGCACCTGACGGTTCACGGGCGGTAATCGGGGGTGAGTGTGCCCAAGGTGTCGGTGTTGATCACCGTCACCGGACACGATCAACCGGGTGTGACCTCGGCGCTGTTCGAGGTGCTGTCCAGTCACAAGGTTGAGCTGCTCAACGTCGAACAGGTCGTCATCCGCGGCCGGCTGACGTTAGGAGTGTTGGTCGTCGGCGCGCCGGAGGTCGCTGGCGGGTCCGCGTTGCGCGACGAGGTCGAGGCGGCCATCCACGGCGTCGGTCTCGACGTCACGATCGAGCGCAGCGATGACATGCCTGTGATGCGGGAACCGTCGACCCACACGATCGTGGTGCTCGGCCGCCCCATCACTGCGGAGTCGTTCGGCGTGGTCGCCCGCGAGGTCGCCGCGCTCGGCGTCAACATCGACTTCATCCGCGGCGTCTCCGACTATCCCGTAACCGGTCTGGAGCTGCGGGTCTCGGTGCGGCCGGGCGCGGCCTACGGACAACTGCAGAAAGCGCTGGCGCAGGTCGCCGTCGCCGAAGGCGTCGATATCGCGCTCGAGGATTACAGCCTGTCGCGACGGGCCAAGCGGCTCATCGTCTTTGACGTCGATTCCACCCTGATCCAGGGCGAGGTCATCGAGATGCTGGCCGACCGGGTCGGCGCGCATGCGGCGGTCGCCGAGATCACCGAGGCGGCCATGCGAGGCGAACTGGACTTCGCAGAGTCGCTGCACCGACGGGTGGCGACGCTGGCGGGGCTGCCCGCCGAAGTGCTCGAGGAGGTCGGGGAGCAGATAGAGCTGACGGCGGGGGCACGCACCACCCTGCGCACGTTGCGGCGCTTGGGATATCACTGCGGCATCGTGTCGGGCGGCTTCCGTCAGGTCATCGACCCGCTTGCGCATGAGCTGCAGATGGACTTCGTCGCGGCCAACGAACTCGAGATCGTCGACGGAAAGCTGACCGGCCGCGTCGTCGGGTCGATCATCGACCGGCCAGGAAAAGCCAAGGCGCTGAGGGATTTCGCGCAGCAGGCCGGCGTGCCGATGGCGCAGACGGTGGCCGTCGGTGACGGCGCCAATGACATGGACATGCTCGCCGCCGCCGGTCTGGGGGTGGCGTTCAACGCCAAACCTGCGCTGCGCGAGGTCGCCGACGCATCTCTGAGCCATCCGTATCTGGACACGGTGCTGTTCATCCTCGGCATCACGCGCGGTGAGATCGAGGCCGCCGACGCGTTGGACGGCGTAGTGCGCCGGGTCGAGATTCCCAACGACGAGTAATACGGACGCGTGCGTGCGCTAGACTTGCATACAGTATCCGAAGGAAGACTTTCGCCATGGCAACCCTGCTTCTGCACCATTCGAGCTTCGCCAATCACCAGACCGCGCACGGCCATCCGGAGCGGCCCGACCGCTACCGCGTGGTGGAAGCGGTGCTCGGCCGGCCCGAGTTCGACCCGCTGGTGCGCGAAGAGGCCGACGTCGCCGATCTCGATACGACGCGCTACGTGCACTCCAACCGCTACGTCGACGGGCTCGAAGCCGCCCGCCCGGACGCCGGTTTTGTATATCTCGACGGCGGCGACACCATGATGGAGCCCTCGACGTGGGAGGTCGTGTTGCGCGGCGTCGGCGGCACGCTGCAAGCGGTCGACAAGGTCCTCAATGGAGAAGTGCAGAACGCCTTCGTCGCGTGCCGCCCTCCGGGCCACCACGCCGAAACCGAACGGGCGATGGGGTTCTGCCTGTTCAACAACATCAGCATCGGCGCGCGTCACGCGCAACGCAACCACGGGCTGCAGCGGGTCGCCATCGTCGATTTCGACGTGCATCACGGCAACGGCACGCAGGAAATCTTCTACTCCGATCCGAGCGTGCTCTACGCGTCGACCCATCAGATGCCGTTGTTTCCGGGCACCGGTGCCGTGGGCGAAACCGGTGTCGGCAACATCTTCAACTCGCCTCTTGCGCCCGGCGACGCCGGCGCCGAACTCCGCGAAGCCTTCGAGGACAGAATCCTACCTGCGCTCGACACCTTCAGGCCGGAGCTCATCATCGTCTCCGCCGGATTCGATGCCCATGAACGCGATCCGCTCGGTTCACTGCGCATGACGGCCGACGATTTCGCCTGGGCGACACGCGAACTGATGAAGTCGGCGGAGAAGAACTGCGGAGGCCGTCTCGTCGCGGTGCTGGAAGGCGGCTACGACCTTCAGGGACTTGGGGATTCGGTGAGCGCCCACGTCGGCGAACTGATGAAAGGTTAGATCACCACTGCGCGTGAGTCGGGCGCAGATGACCCGGTGACGCTGTGCCAGGCACGGGCCAGCAACTCCACCGCCTCGGCCAGGCGGTCATCGGGCAGTGTGTAAGGCACCCGGATGAACCGCTCCAGCGTGCCGTCGACGCCGAAACGCGGACCGGGCGGCACGACCAGGCCAAGCCGCGAAGCAGCCGCCGACAACGCGGAGCTTGTGGGCGCGGGCAACCGCGCCCACAACGACATTCCGCCGTGGCTCTGACTTGTCGACCAGTCCGGAAGATGTTCGCGTAGAAGCGATCTCAGCAAGTCCCGCCTATGGCGCAATATGTCGCGCCGCTCCGCTAAGAGCTCGTCGGCCTTGGCGAAGAGGCGTGCGGCGGCCAGCTGTTCCACGATGGCGGTCCCCATGTCGATGGACGGACGCACCGCTGCGATGGTCGCCAGTGTGCTGCGTTCGGCGCGGATCCAGCCCACGCGTAAGCCACCCCAGAACGATTTCGACACGGACCCGATCGTCAACACCAGATCCCGCCGAGACGGCATGAACGCCGCCATCGGCGCAGGCACCGGCCGGTCCAACCACATGTCTGCGATCGTCTCGTCGACGATTGTGCGAGTGCGCGTTTCGGCGATGATGGTGCCAAGGCGCCGGCGACCCGCCTCGGAAAGTGTCATGCCGGTGGGATTGTGGTTGTCGAGGACTAGGTAGGCGAGGTTGGGTGCGAGCTGACGCACCGCGGAATGGACTGCGTCGAGTTCCCAACCGTCGTTGGTCATGGCAACCGGCACAGGTCGCGCACCCGTGGTCATGATGGCCGACAGCGCGCCGTGGTAAGTGGGCTGCTCGACCAGCACCCGATCGCCGGGTTGGGTATACGTCGCCAGAATCAATCCGATCGCATGAAGCGCACCCGTGGTCACCATGATCTCGTCCGGCTCGGTGGGTAGACCTCGGGCGCAATATCTTTCGGCGATCGCCTCTCGCAGCCGGACGACACCAGTGAGCTCGACGCCGATATCATGCAGGTACGGCATCACCTCACGGGCCGCATCGGCGAAGGCATCCATCATCGCACCGACAGGCGCGGCCAGTGTGGCCTCCGCGAGGCTGACCGCGGCGGGCGCCGGCGCGCGGACGGCCACGCCGGTGGAGATGGGCAGGGCGGTGGTGCTGCGCGCACCACGTCTGGCGTTCAGATAGCCGTCGTCCCGTAGTTGCGCGTACGCGGCGGTGACGGTGGTGCGGGACACGCGCAACCTGTCGGCGAGTGCGCGTTCGCTGGGCAGCTGAGCCCCGACGGGCAGGCGCCCGTCGACGATCAGCATGCGGATGCCGTCGGCCAGGCCCTGGTACGCGGGTCCGCTATGACTGGACGTGCGCCAGTGGCCGAGCTCGCGGGCCAAAAGGTCCACATCGAGCGCTCTGGCGGTCATTTCGATCGACATTTGAGGCCAGTATGCGCCAACTGGCTATTGAGAAGCAAGCCAGTTGGCCGGAATATCGGGACATGAGCATGAATTGGACATCCCGCCTGGCCCGCCCGCTGGCCAGGTTCTTCCAGCAGGCGGAGATCCTGCCCGCCGGGTTCGTCGACCGTGACGCCGAACGCGTCCTCCGGGAATTGGAGCTGATCAGTATTCGCTTTCCACACCATGCGTAAAGCCACCCTGCGCGGCGCGGCGCTACTGGTCGGACTGTGCGGTTACGGCTTCTCGATGGCCGTGATGGTCCGGGCTGGGCTGGGCCTGGATCCGTGGGACGTCTTCCACCAAGGACTGACCCGTCACACCGGCATGACCATCGGCATCGCATCCGCGGTGGTCGGTGTCGCGGTGCTACTGGCCTGGATTCCCCTGAGGAACCGGCCTGGCATCGGCACGATCGCCAATGTCGTCGTCATCGCGGTCACCGTCGACGCCGGGCTTTGGCTGCTGCCGACGCCGACTTCACTTCCCGTGCGCATCGCGATGATGGTGGGCGCGGTGGTGCTCAACGCGTTCAGCACGGTTCTGTACATCGGCGCTGCGCTCGGGCCCGGCCCCCGCGACGGCCTGATGACCGGACTGGTGGTGCGCACCGGCCTGTCGGTGCGGCTGGTCCGCACGTCGATCGAAGCCACTGTGCTGGCCGTCGGCTGGCTTCTCGGCGGGACGGTCGGCGTCGGCACCGTGCTCTACGCATTCGGCATCGGCCCGCTCGTGCAACTGGTACTGCTCATCACGCCGAAGCGGGTGCTCGCGGTCAGCGGCTGGGCTTCCGTCGCCGAGGCCAGCGATTTCGGCGCGCAAACCGACGCCAGGCGCACGCGAGCGCGCCGAAATCGCCAGCCGGGCGAGTGCCGCGACGCTGCGTGACTCAGACTCAGCAGATGGCCACGGTGGATCTGCTGGCGCGCGATGCGATCGCGCTGGCCGCTGATTCGCGGGCGATCCTCGGCATTGCAGGCAGTCCGGGCGCCGGGAAGTCGACCCTAGTCGACGCGCTTGTCGCCCGCATCCGGGCGGCCATGGGCGACGATTGGATCGCGCACGTTCCGATGGACGGCTTCCACCTGGCCGATGCCCAGCTCGACCGGATCGGTGCACGCGGTCGCAAGGGCGCCGCGGATACGTTCGACGCGGCCGGTTATGCGCAGCTGCTCGAAAGAGTGAAGCGGGAGATCGACGACCCGGTGTACGTGCCGGGCTTCGACCGCACGCTGGAACAGCCGCTCGCGGCGGCGCTCGTCGTGCTGCCGACGGCGCGCCTCGTCGTCACCGAGGGCAACTATCTGCTGCTCGACGATCCACATTGGGCGCGCGCACGTCGCGCAATGGATGCCGTGTGGTTCGTGGCGAGCGAGGAGACCATGCGGGTCGAGCGTCTCGTCGCGCGTCATGTCCGATTCGGCAAGACACCACATGAGGCACGCGACTGGGTCGCGACCACAGACCAGCGAAACTCGGAACTTGTGGCAGGCACGCTTGCAAGGGCCGACCGCGTCATCGTCAACGGCGTCGCAGGATGGGACCTCGGTTAGCGATCCGTGTCTGACCCGCAGAACGCGACATATGTCGAGTACGGCACGATGGTCGGGTGCCCGTTCCCGAAGAAGATGCGGCCGATCCCGACCTGCTGATCGACTTCGCGAAAGTCACACTGCGACGCGGTGGCCAGACGCTCGTCGGGCCCGTCACCTGGTCGGTCGAACTTGACGAACGCTGGGTGGTCATCGGGCCGAACGGGGCGGGCAAGACGTCGCTGCTGCGTATCGCCGCGGCTATGGAGTACCCGTCGTCGGGCACCGCGTTCGTTCTCGGCGAGCGGCTCGGCCGCGTCGACATGTCCGTATTGCGCTCGCGTATCGGGCTGAGCAGCTCGGCGCTGTCCCAGCGCATCCCCGAGGGTGAAGTGGTGCGCGACCTGGTCGTCTCCGCCGGCTATGCGGTGATGGGCCGTTGGCGGGAGGAATACGAGGGCGTCGATTACGAGCAGGCCATCGACATGCTGGAAAGCGTCGGCGCCGAGCACCTCGCCGAACGCACCTACGGCACGCTCTCCGAAGGCGAGCGCAAGCGGGTGTTGATCGCCCGGTCGATGATGACCGATCCCGAGCTGCTGCTGCTCGACGAGCCCGCCGCCGGGCTGGACCTCGGCGGCCGCGAAGAGCTGGTGGCCCGGCTGGCCGACCTGGCCGCCGACCCCGATTCTCCCGCGCTGGTGCTGGTCAGCCACCACGTCGAGGAGATCCCGCAGGGCTTCTCGCACTGCCTGATCCTGTCCGAGGGCAAGGTGGTCGACTCCGGACTGCTACCCGATGTGCTGACCGCAGAGAACCTGTCCACGGCCTTCGGCCAATCGATAGCCCTGGAGAACAGCGACGGACGCTACTTCGCCCGTCGCACGAGAGGCCGCGCCGCGCATCGGAGGCGGGCATGACGACCGAAGACCCGTTGGTGCCCCGGCCCGCCGCGACCGTGATGATGGTCCGCGACACCGCAGGCGGGATCAAGGTGTTCTTGATGCGGCGGCACTCCGCGATGGAGTTCGTTGCCGGCGTGATGGTGTTCCCTGGCGGCGGGGTCGACGACCGCGACCGCAACACCGACATCGCGTGGTTCGGCCCGGAGCCGGGCTGGTGGGCCGAGCGGTTCGGCGTCGAACCGGATCTGGCGGAGGCGTTGGTGTGTGCGGCGGCCCGGGAGACCTTCGAAGAGTCCGGCGTGCTGTTCGCGGGGCCTGCCGACGACCAGGACGGCATCGTCGGCGACGCCTCGATCTACCGAGAATCGCGGGTAGCGCTCGCGGACGGATCGCTGTCGTTCGGGGAGTTTCTGCGCAAGGAGAACCTCGTGCTGCGCGCGGATCTGCTGCGGCCGTGGGCGAACTGGGTGACGCCGAAAGAGGAGCGCACCCGCCGCTATGACACCTACTTCTTTGTCGGGGCATTGCCGGAAGGTCAGTTGGCCGACGGCGACAACACCGAAACCGACCGCGCAGACTGGATCACACCACAAGCTGCTCTCGACGAATTCGCCGACGGCAAGACGTTCTTGTTGCCTCCCACTTGGACGCAGCTGGACTCGCTCAACGGCCGCACGGTCGCCCAAGTGCTTGCGGTGGAACGCCAGATCGTCCCGGTCGAACCGCACCTCGCCGCCAACAAGGGCACCGGCAACTGGGAGATCGAGTTCTTCAACAGCGACAGGTACAACAACGCCCGCAACCACCGTGCGCCCGATGGCTACGGCCCTGACACGCCGCTTGCATGAACGAGTTCGTCTCCGTGCACACCAGCGATGAACAGTCAGGCATCGCCACCCTGCTGCTGTCGCGGCCGCCCACCAACGCGCTGACGCGCCAGGTTTATCGTGAGATCGTCTCTGCCGCAGTCGACCTCGATCACCGCGACGACATCTACGCCGTCATCCTGTTTGGCGGTCACGAGATTTTCTCCGCCGGCGACGACATGCCCGAGCTGAGCACGTTGAGCGCCGACGAAGCCGACATCGCCACACGCGTCTGCCGCGAGGCCGTCGACGCACTGGCCGCCATCCCGAAGCCGACCGTCGCGGCCATCACCGGCTACGCGCTCGGAGGCGGGTTGACGCTGTCGCTTGCCGCGGATTGGCGGGTGGCCGGTGACAACGCGAAGTTCGGCGCGACGGAGATCCTCGCGGGCCGAGTGCCACAGGGCGGCACGGCCCGGCTCGCGCGTGCGGCAGGCGAGAGCAAGGCCAAGGACCTGGTGTTCAGCGGGCGGTTCATCGACGCCAAGGAGGCGCTGGCGCTGGGCCTGATCGACGAGATGGTGGCACCAGACGTCGTGTATGACGCCGCGCTGGCCTGGGCGAAGAGGTTCATGGACTATCCACCGCAGGTACTGGCCGCCGCCAAGGCCGCCTTCGACCTCTAGGCTGCCCTGTTATGAGCTTTCAGGAAACCGGCACGGTCTCTGTCCCCCGCAGGCGGGAGGTGCCCCCGCTTGCGAGGGGAGTGCCCCCAGTCGCCAACGACCAGGCGGCTCCGGTACCGAACCCGCATGCCACCGCTGAACAGGTGGAGGCGGCCCGCCACGACTCCAAGCTCGCCCAGGTGCTGTACCACGACTGGGAAGCCGAGACCTATGACGAGAAGTGGTCGATCAGCTACGACAAGCGCTGCGTGGACTACGCGCGCGACCTGTTCGACGCGACCGTGCCCGACGAGGAACTGCGCAACCTGCCATACGACCGGGCGCTGGAACTGGGCTGCGGAAGCGGATTCTTCCTGCTCAACCTGATTCAGGCCGGCGTCGCCCGGCGCGGCTCGGTGACGGATCTGTCGCCTGGCATGGTCAAGGTGGCCACCCGCAACGGCGAGAACCTCGGCCTGGAGATCGACGGCCGGGTCGCCGACGCGGAGGGCATTCCCTACGACGACGACACCTTCGACCTCGTGGTCGGGCACGCGGTGCTGCATCACATCCCCGACGTCGAGCAGTCGCTGCGCGAGGTCGTGCGGGTGCTCAAGCCGGGTGCCCGGTTCGTGTTCGCCGGCGAGCCGACGACGGTCGGCAACACCTATGCGCGGACGCTGTCGACGGCGACGTGGCGAGCGGTCACGAATGCGACCAGACTGCCCGCCCTGACCGGCTGGCGGCGGCCGCAGGCCGAGCTCGACGAGTCGTCGCGCGCCGCCGCGCTGGAGGCGATCGTCGACCTGCACACCTTCGATCCGGCCGATTTGGAGCTGATGGCGACCGACGCCGGCGCCGTCGAGGTAGCCACCTCCACGACCGAATTCACCGCCGCCATGCTGGGATGGCCGCTGCGGACATTCGAGGCCGCGGTCCCGCCGGGCCGGCTCGGCTGGGGCTGGGCGAAGTTCGCGTTCGGCAGCTGGATCACTTTGAGCTGGGTGGACGACAACCTGTGGCGCCGCGTCGTGCCCAAGGGCTGGTTCTACAACGTCATGGTGACCGGGGTCAAGCCGTCAGGAGATTGAGTCTCGCCGCTGTTTGATATTGAAGCCGTCGCCTACCTGCGGTCCGACGTGGGCGCGCGGAACTTGCGCGAGGTCAACGGGCTCCGGCTCAGTGGCGCCACATTGGTTGCCGACATCGCCTCGGCGCGTGACCGTTTCGGTGATCGCGCCGCCGTGTTGGTGGAGACGACGCTGTTGCGTCGAAAGGCCGCAGCCAAATTCGCTGACCCGTCGGAGTGGCTTTTCGCCGACGAGGCGCTGCAGCAGGCCACCGCCGGACCGGTGGCCGCGCACAGGGCACGGCGGTTGGCCGGCGCCGCGGTGCACGATGCGACCTGTTCGATCGGCACTGAGCTTGCGGCACTGCGGAATTCGGCTGCCTACGTCGTCGGCAGCGACATCGACCCGGTCCGGCTGGCGATGGCCGCCCACAATGTCGCCAACGTCGACCTCTGTCGCGCCGACGCGCTGCGACCGGTCACCCGTGACACCGTCGTCCTCGTCGACCCCTCCCGACGCAGCGGTGGACGGCGCCGGTTCGATCCTCGCGACTACACACCGGCTCTCGATGCACTGCTGGATGTATACCGGAGCCGCGATCTCGTCGTAAAGTGCGCTCCCGGAATCGATTTCGATGAAGTGTCGCGGCTGGGCTTCCGCGGTGAGATCGAGGTCACCTCGTTGGCGGGCAGCGTGCGCGAGGCTTGCCTGTGGTCCGCGGGGCTTGCAGGGAATGGAGTGACCCGCCGAGCCACGATGCTGGACACCGGCGAAGGCGTTTCCGACACCGATCCAGACGACTGCCCCGTGGCGCCTGCGGGCCGGTGGATCGTCGACCCCGACGGCGCGGTGGTGCGCGCAGGTCTGGTGCGGCACTACGGCACCCGGCACGGACTGTGGCAGCTCGACCCCGATATCGCCTACCTGTCCGGCGATCGACTGCCCGAGAACGTGCGCGGGTTCGAAGTGCTCGAGGAGCTGAACTACAGCGAAAGGCGACTGCGCCAGGCGCTTTCGGCCCGTCACGTCGGTGCCGTCGAGATCCTGGTTCGCGGTGTCGATGTCGACCCCGATGTGTTGCGGGCGCGACTGCGGCTTCGCGGATCGCAACCGGTCTCGGTTGTCATCGCCCGCATCGGATCCGGGGCGGCAAGCCGGGCAACGGCATTCATTTGTCGTCCGTCACGGTAGTTTTTCTGCTCCTCGCGTAGGCGGATTTCTTTCTGCTTCTCGCGTGCGCGGCGAAACGCCACGTAGGCTGGCGGTAATGCGCCGGTGCCGAAGCCGGTGCCGGCTCTCGAGGACGTCCGACGATGCGCATTCTCAGGGTGGCTGCGATTCTCGTGGCCGGTGTACTGGCCTGCTCTACCGGCATATCGACGGCTGCCGGGCAGTCGGCGTGCGCCGACCTCGGCGGTGCAGTCGGGCCCGACGGGATCTGTACCGTCCATGCCGCCAACCCGACCTACACCCTCAACTTCAGTTTCCCCAACGACTATCCCGACCAGGCCGCGCTGACCGGCTATCTCACTCAGGCGCGCGACGGGTTTATCAACGTCGCGGACAATCCCGACGCCTACAACCTGCCGTATGAGCTCGACGCGAAGGGAGCCGGTTACAGCTCCGGCTCGCCGACGGGCGGCACTCAGAGCGTGGTCTTCACGATGTGGCAGAACGTCGGCGGCGCTCACCCGCAGACGTACTACCAGTCCTTCAATTGGGATGTGGACAAGCGCGCGCCCATCAAATTCGACACCCTGTTCAAACCGGGCACCAAGCCGCTCGACCTGATCTACCCGGCCGTCGAGCAGGACTTGCAGAAACAGCAGGGCGTGATCGACGGCATCCCGCCCAGCGTCGGGCTCGACCCGAGCAAATACCAGAACTTCGCGTTGACCGACGACGCGGTGCTCTTCTTCTTCAGCCAGGGCGAGCTGTTCGCGGAGGCCGCGGGACCGGTTCAGGCGTCCGTCCCGCGCTCGACGCTGGCCCCGCTGTTGGCGTAGCGCCTACGCCGGCGCGAAGCCATAGACCTGACCGTCGCTGGTGGCGGTGACGACACGGCGGTCGTGGCCGACCGACACGCCGACCGGCCAGCCCGTCGCCTGCGGCAGCGGGTAGCTGTTGACGGTGTGGCCGTCGGCCGGGTCGAATACCACAAGCGCCTGACCGTTGTCGCCGTCCTTGGCGACGACATAGCCGACGCCGCCGTCCGCCCGACTCGACGCGGACAGCGGAACCACGTCGTCGCGGGTCCATAGCACGTCGCCATGGTCGCCGCCGTCGCGCACCGCGACCAGTTTGGCCCCGGGACCCCCGCCCGCCACGATGAGGCCGTCCGGCGACACCGACGGCGGCGTCTGCGCCAGATAGTCCAGCGGCACCGACCATTTCGGCTTGCCGTCCGCCGTGTTGAGCGCCCACAAGTGGTCGTCGCGGCCGTTGACGTACACGGTCGATCCGTCGGCGGACAGCACCGGACTGGCGATCGGTCCCTGGCCCACCGCGTCGCTGGTCCACTCACGGGTGAGCAGCGGGGTCTGGCTGGCGCGGTAGCGAAGCCCAATCAGGACCGGCGCCGGCGCATTCGGGTCCCACAGGCTGACCACCACGATGCCCGTGGCCGACGAGAACGCCGGCGCCGCGGCGACCGGGCAGTCCCGCCGCGCCGGTTGACAATCCGCCAGTCCCCGAGTGGAGTCGGTCGGATTGACGCCGCCCACCAGATCCATGGTGCCGACGACGACGCCCTTCTGGGCGTCGAATACCAGCGCCTGCCCGAGATGCGTGACCACCAGCAGCTGACCGGGCGTGAGAATCCTTGGCGTGGTTGGCATTCCGATCACCGGCTGACGCCACCGGGTCCACTGCGTTGGCGGGAAGGACAGCATCGCCCCGGGCTGGCCGACGTAGAGGTTGTCGAACCCGTCGAACAGCGGGCTGGAGAGGCCGCCGCCTTGGAACAGCCGGGTGCACCAGCGTTGGCGGCCCTTGTTGTCGGTCTCCCACACCATCAGCGAGCATCCGCCGGCTGACTGCGCGTTGATGGCCAGGTAGCTGCCCGACCCGAGCGCCACTTGGGCGGCCAGGTCACCCTTGACCGAACGCCGCCATTCGAGCCGCAGCGCGTCTGCACCGGCGACCGGTGAGTAGCTGCTGTTGGCTGCGTCGCCGTATTGAGCGGGCCAGCCGTCCGCGGCATGCGCCTCGACCCAGGAATCGGTGGTCCCGCAACCGGCCAGTACACCCGTGATCAGCGCTGTTGACGCCAGCACGACCAATCGCCGGAACACGGTTTCCTTTCTTCGGGTCCACGTGAGGGTAACCGTTCCAAGTTAGAGCGCTCGCGTAGGCTTTCCGGCCATGACGACGATGTGGGGCGCGCCGTTGCACAAGCGTTGGCGGGGTTCGCGGCTACGCGATCCGCGCCAGGCCAAGTTCCTCACCCTGGCGTCGCTGAAGTGGGTGCTGGCTAACCGCGCCTACACGCCGTGGTACTTGGTGCGCTACTGGCGGCTGCTGAAGTTCAAGCTCGCCAACCCGCACATCATCACCCGCGGCATGGTCTTTCTCGGCAAAGGTGTGGAGATCCAGGCGACGCCGGAGCTGTCCACGATGGAGATCGGCCGATGGGTGCACATCGGCGACAAGAACACAATCCGCTGCCACGAGGGCTCGCTGCGGTTCGGCGACAAGGTCGTGCTCGGCCGTGACAACGTCATCAACACCTACCTCGACATCGAGTTGGGCGACTCGGTGCTGATGGCGGACTGGGTCTACGTGTGCGACTTCGACCACAGGATGGACGACATCAACATGCCGATCAAGGACCAGGGCATCCTCAAGGGCCCGGTGCGGATCGGGCCGGACACCTGGGTTGCCACCAAGGTCACCATCCTGCGCAACACCACGATTGGCCGCGGATGCGTGCTGGGTTCGCACGCGGTGGTCAAGGGCGACATCCCCGACTTCTCGATCGCCGTCGGCGCGCCGGCGAAGGTGGTCAAGAACCGGCAGCTGGCGTGGGAGACGTCGGCGGCCCAACGTGCGGAACTGGCCGCGGCGCTGGCCGACATCGAACGCAAGAAGGCGTCCCGCTAGCCATATCTGCGCGAGTGACCGTAGTAAGAGAGCTATGTCGCGTGTCGGTGAAGAAAGTAAAGACGTCCTCCTGCTGTCGTTGACGGGCTTGGAGTCGCAAAACAGCGAGGAGGACGTCGTGGTTCAGGGTAATGGTCTGTCGCGTGGTGATAAACGCCGCAACGCCAAGTTGGGTGTGTTGCGGGAGTTGGTGGCGGCCGGTAACGCGATCTTGGGCATCGATTTGGCCGCTGAGAAACAGGTGCTGGTGCTGGCTGATCACGACTCACGGGTGCTGGCCCGCAAGCGGGTTCAGGCAAAGGCGTGGGATTTGGGCCCGGTGCTGGACTGGGCGTGCCGGGTGGCCGATAAGCATGGGTTCGCCGGTGTGACGGTGGGTTGCGAGCCGACCGGGCATCGCTGGCGGGTGCTCAATGAGCTTGCCGCTCAACGGGATATGACGCTGATGTGTGTGAATCCGATGCTGGTGGGCCGGGCTCGGGAGGCGGAGGATTACACCCGGGACAAAAGCGATGACAAGGACGCGATACTGATCGCGCGGCTGGTGGCCCAATTGCACTGTTATGTCCCTGAGCGGGCCGACGAAACGTGGGCGCGGCTGCGTCAGTTGGGGGTGCGCCGCGAGCGGTTGATTACCGAGGCCACCGCTTGTGTGGCCCAGCTGCGTGATCTGCTGGAGTGCGCG
This sequence comes from Mycobacterium sp., assembly GCA_035634855.1. GTDB lineage: Bacteria > Actinomycetota > Actinomycetes > Mycobacteriales > Mycobacteriaceae > Mycobacterium. Next base: position 5,998 of record DASQCE010000390.1, on the reverse strand, counting down.
TGGCCCGGCGTACTGGCTGCTGCCGGCAAGCCATTTGAGTCGACGAACTGGTGTGCGGCCTTGGCGGTGGTGCTCGACCGCTGTGCGGGGCGGCCGGAGCGGTTGGCCCCCGGTGGTTTGGCGCGGTTTGAGGCCGCGGTGCGCCGAGAACTGCCCCGTTGGGGTGGATCGCGACGGCGGCGAGCCATCATCGAGGCGGTGTTTATCGCGCTGGTCGACCCGACCGGGGTGATGACGCAGCGCCGCGGTGCGTTCGAACGGGCCCGCTGGGTGCTGGCCGATTGGCGCTCGGCCACAGCGCGGTTGGCCGAGGTGCAGGCCCGCATGGTCGACGTGCTTGACGAGCTGGGGCTGACCGCCTACGTCACCAGCATCCCCGGAGTCTCGGCGGTGGGGGCAGCGGCGATTTTGGCTGAGACCGGTGACCCCACCCGCTTCGACAGCCCTCGCACGCTGGTCAAACACGCCGGGCTCTGCCCGCGGGAGAACAGCAGCGGCACCTTCACTGGTCGGTCACAGATTTCCCGCCGTGGCCGACCCCGGCTGCGGTTGGCCGCCTGGCGCGCCGTCTGGGGCGCGTTAGCGCACAACCCGGTGATGGCCGCGCGTTACCGGCATTTGACCGGCCGCCAACACAATCGGCTCACCGATGGTCAGGCCCGAGCCGCCATCGCTGCGGCGCTGCTGCGCTGGATCCATGTCATTGTCACCGGCCGCGTGCGCTGGGATGCCGCCATCGCCGGCGCCGATGTCGGCGCACTGCCCACCGCGGCCTAACCAGCAGCCACCTGACCAAACCCCGGTTGGGGCCAAGCTCCACGCGTCCTTGAGGCACCAGCAAGTGACCTCGCCAAACACCATGAGCAGGCCCGCCCGATCCTCACCAAACTCGGTTGCACGCAGTTGGGAAACCAAACCCGTTTGACGCACTACGTAGAGACAAGGACCGAGCAGGCCACCCAACCCTTGACAAAAACCACTTACGAAGGTGTCTGCACGGCGACACGCCGCGAGGTCCCGTGCAAAGGTGGTCGCTCGCCCGGAGCTAAGGGCTCCATTCGATGCCGAACTCGTCGGCCAGTGCGGTGCGACCGTCGTCGGTGACCGTGAGCGCCCGGCCGCGCGGCACCCGTTTCACCCAGCCCGCCGAGAGGAACCGATCGAACACGGCGCGGCCCAGCCCACCCGACAGGTGGTGCCGTTGCTCCGTCCAGTCCACGCAATACCGTATGAGTGGCCTTTTGCCCGTTGGTATTTCGACTCCTATGCCGGTGAGGAAGTGGCGCCCGATGTCGGTCAATTCGTAGCGGAGGTCGTGGCCGGGGCTGCTCAGGGAGTCACGGCTGTCGCGGCCCGGGTCGTAGCGTCCGTCGCCGCCGACGAGTGCATCGCGATCCAGCAGGCTGCCCATAACGGCCACTCCGAGGCGGCCCGCGACATGGTCGTAGCAGGTGCGCGCCGAGCGCAGCCGCGCCGCGCGGGTGCCCTCCCGCAGCGATCTGACGGGCCGAGGCGGCGCGAGGCGCACAAGTTGCTCGAGCAGCTCGCCGACCTCGGAGCCCGCGAGCCTGTAGTAGCGGTTCCTGCCATGGGTCTCCACGGTTAAGAGCCCGGCATCGGTCAGCTTGCCGAGGTGACTGCTGGCTGTCGGCCTGCTGACGCCCGCTTCGTCGGCCAGCACGCTGGCGGGCAGTGCCCGGCCGTCGTCGAGGGCGAGCAGCACCTTGCACCGGGCCGGATCAGCCAGCAGCGAGGCCAACGCGGCGATGTCGGCATCGCCACTCGTCGGAAGTGCGGCGGCGTCACGCATGACAGACCTCCTCCTGCAGCGGTGCGGGCTTTTCGGACCGCGCCCATCGCAGCGCGACCGCGGCGCCGATCAACTGGACCAGCCCGCCCAGCATGGTCGCGATCCGCGCACCGTCGGCGCCCCCGACGGCAGCCATCGCACTACCCAACACCGCGACCCCGACAGTGATACCCACGAGCCGGGCCAGATTCACCACCCCGGACGCCAGACCGGCGCGTTGCACCGGCACCGCCGACATCGCGAGTCCCACGGCAGGGCCGGTGTTGAGCGCCAGGCCCGCGCCGGCCAGCACAAACGACAGTTCGATCAGCCACACATCGGCCGTCGGCCCCGCCGCGGCATAGAGCGCCATTCCCGCGGCCATCAGGGTCAATCCGGCCGTCATCGGCAGCCGCGGACCGGTTCGGTGGGCCAGCGCGTTGACCGCCGGGATGAAGACGAGATAGGTCAACGGCATCGGCAGGAACCACAGCGCGGTGACCAATGCGCTTGCACCCCGTTGTTGTTGGAAGGCAAAGCTGTTCACCAGCAGCAGCCCGTAGATGCCGAACGTCATCGTAAAGGTCGCGATCAGCGCGGCGACGAGCCGGCGGCTGCGGAACAGGTCCAGCGGCAGCATCGGATGCTTCACACGCTGCTGGCTCCGCAGGAACGCGGCGATGCCTGCGACGGCGACGACGGCCAGCGCGACGGTCCATGCGGATGCCATCGACCGAGCTTCGACCAGCACGATCGTCAATGTGCCGAGTCCGAGCATCGCGAGGGTTTGGCCGGGCACGTCGAAGCTGGCTGCGTCGGGGTCGCGGGATTCGGGCAGGAAGCGGTATGTCATGAACAGCGCGACCACGCCGACGGGCGCATTCAGCCAGAAAATGTAGCGCCAGCCGAGGGTGTCGGTCAGCACGCCGCCGAGGATGGGGCCGATGGCTGTGCTCATCGCGGCGGCCATCGCCCACGCGGCCGTTGCCCTGCCACGCTCGACCGGGCTGGGGAACGCGGCGGCGGCGATGGCCAAGCCTTGCGGCAACATGATGGCCGCGCCGACCCCCTGGACAGCGCGGGCGGCGAGCAGAGACGGCAACGACGGTGCCGCCGCGCAGACCAGCGACGCGACGATGAACGTCACCAGGCCGATCCGCAAGAGCGTGCGCCTGCCGAACCGGTCACCCAGCGACCCGGCCGTCAGCAATACCGCGGCGAACGTGATGTTGTAGGCGTCGATCGTCCACTGCGCGCCGGAGATGCCACCGCCGAGGTCGTTGCGAACTGCGGGCAACGCGAGATTGATTGCGTTGGCGTCGATGAGGCCGACGAAAAGTCCCAGGTAGGCAGCGATCAGGGTCAACGCGGTGTCGAAGCTGAACCGTTTCGTGTCCATATCCGCACGCTAGGCGCGAAATGATTCGATGCCGGTCGAACTATTAGCGGTCGGGCAGTGCGTGTTCGACGATGACACGCCGCCGGTGCGGTTCACGTTCGCCGCGCTTGGCGGCGAGGTAAACCTGCGCGGTTTCGCCTGCAACGGTGTGCCAGTCGAAGTCGGACGTGAGCCGTTTCCGCGCAGCGATCGCACGTTGCTGCGCCGCATCGGGATCGTCGATCACGGCGCGGACGGCCGTGGCCAGGCCCGCGACATCGCGGGGGGCAAACGACATGCCGGTCTGTCCGTTGATCACGGCCTCGCCAAGGCCGCCGACGTTGGAGGTGACCAGCGGGATGCCGGTGGCGGCTGCCTCGAGTGCGACGATGCCAAACGGCTCGTAGTGGCTGGGCAGCACCGCCGCGTCGGCGGTATGCAGCAGCCGCACGAGCTCCTCGTGATCGAGCCTGCCCACGAACGTTGTGGCCTTGAGCACCTTGTGCTTTCGCGCCTGCTCGACGAGCCATCCGAGCTGGGTGCCATCGCCGGCGACGGTCAGTGTCGTGCCCGGGTGAGTGCGCCTGATGCGCGGTAGCGCAGCGATCGCGTCGTGAATGCCCTTCTCGTACTCGAGCCGCCCCAAGTACATCAGACGCGCGGGGCCAATTCGGGGTTGACGGCGCGCGAACGGCCATAGCGCCGAATCGATTCCGTTGCGAATGACCCGGGTCTCGGCCAACCCGGGGCCGAACAGCTCGGTGATTTCGTCGCTCATTGACGCCGAACAGGTGATTAGCGAATCGGATTCGCGAACGAGCCACGATTCGGCGGCGTGCACCTGCCGGCTGATGGGGCCGGACACCCAGCCCGAATGCCTGCCGGCCTCGGTGGCGTGAATGGTGGAAACCAAAGGGACGTCGAAGTATTCGGCGAGCGCAATGGCCGGGTGTGCGACCAGCCAGTCGTGCGCGTGCACGACATCGGGGCGCCACGGCCGATTGTGGGGCCCCCTGATAGCCAAACCGGCGCGGACCATCGAATGCCCCATCGCCAGCGTCCACGCCATCAGGTCGGCGCCGAAATCGAACTCGTGTGGATCCTGCGCGGCTGCGATGACCCGTACGCCTTCGGAGATTTCGTCGGTCGACGGGTGAGTGCTCGGGTCGGTGCCGCTGGGACGACGGCTGAGCACGACGACCTCGTGTCCGCCCGCCGCCAGCGCCGTCGCCAGTTGATACACGTGCCGACCGAGCCCGCCGACCACCACCGGCGGGTACTCCCACGACACCATCAAGACTTTCATCGGTCGTTCACCTCCGGGCGAGCGACCGCAGAATGCCAGAAAGTCGCGGCGTGTCGTGAACAGACACGGTCGCTGGCGGGGAAGGGGGTCATCGCGGAAGCCGCCGAGCGTCGAGCGCGCCGAACAAGCCGTCGGCGCGGTTCCAACCGTCGGCCAGCCGCTGCGCGTGCTCGCCGCGGCCGGACGCCAGCGCGCTGGCGATCTCACGGGTGGCGTGCGCATGCAGGTGCGCGCGATAGCGCGCGTAGTCGGCGGCGGAATCCTTGCTCACCATGAACGGCCAGTCGCTGGACACCGTGAGCAGCGTTTCGCGCAGGATCTGGTCGGCGACGAAGTTGCGCGCCGGGGGTGCATCGGTCTGGCCGAGTGCCTTGTCCACCGTCGTCAGCGCGGTGTCGACGACTTCGGCGTTCAGCTGGACCAGATCGGCGACCTTCTCGCCCGCCCAAACCTGCCAGTCCTTGCCCGAACCCCAAGAGCTGGGCGGCAACTCGACGGGTGCGCCAACGAATCCGTCGGCAACCGCGTCGGACAGCGTGCCGACCCGCACCCCGGCCTCGGGCAGCGCACGCAGCACCCGCTCGAGCCACACCGGGCCCTCGTACCACCAATGCCCGAACAACTCGGTGTCGAACGCAGCGATCACATGGGCGGGCCTGCCGATCCGTTCGGACTCACTCATGAGCCGGTCGCGCACCACGCCGACGAAGTCGGCGACATGTACGTCGACCGCTCGGTCCGCGCGCTGAGGTTCGTAGGGCGCCTTGGCATCCGACGACACATTGCGCCCCGTCACGCGCGCCGGCTTGAGGCCGGTCACGTGATCGTAGGTGTGGAAGTCACGGTAGGCGGCGTGACCGGGGTAGCCGGACTTCGGTGACCACACCCGGTAGCTGACCTGTAGATCGCGGCCGAACGCGACGACGTCGGAATCGGCGACCGGCCGCCCCAACGCGGTGTCGCCGTGCAACGACGGGCCGTCGACCATGAAGTGACCGACACCCGCTGCGGCGTAATCTGTTTCCATACCCGGCGCGTAGGCGCACTCCGGCGCCCAGATGCCGGTCGGCGTGTGAGCGAACCGCTGACCCGCGTCGGCCAGGCCCTCCCGCAGCGCGAACTCGCGCAGCCGCGGATTGAGCAGCGGCTGGAACGGGTGTGACAGCGGGCCGCCGAGCAGTTCGATGGTGCCCGTGTCGATCAGCCCGCGCAGCAGTGGGCTTCCGCCGTGCCGCCACAGCGTCGCGAAGTCGTCGAGTGCGCGACCGGCCTCCGCGTGCTCGCGAATCCCGAACGCGCGCAACCCTTTCGGCTTATGAAGCGTGGTGGCTTCCAGCGCCCGCAACTGCCAGTTGGCCAGCCAGTGATGCATGCCGGACAGGCAGTACGGATCGTCGAGCTGCGCGGTGACCACCGGCGTCATTCCCAGAGTCACGACGTGCCTGCGCTCTTCGTCGGCCAGCGTACGCAGCACCCGCATCAGCGGCAGATAGGCCGCCGACCACGACTGGTAGAGCCATTCCTC
>DASQCE010000389.1:0-13570 GCA_035634855.1 Mycobacterium sp. | reverse complement strand
TCGGGCTGCGGCCCGGCGAGGAGAAGCTGGTGTTCTCCCGGTTCTGGCGCTCGGACCCATCGCGGGTGCGGCGCTCCGGCGGCACCGGCCTCGGCCTGGCGATCAGCATCGAGGATGCCCGGCTGCACCAAGGCAGGCTGGAGGCGTGGGGCGAACCCGGCAAGGGCGCCTGCTTCCGGCTCACGCTGCCGCTGGTGCGTGGTCACAAGGTGACGACGAGCCCGCTACCGATGAAACCCGTTGGGCGCGAACGGCCGCCGCGGCGCACGGCCCACGAACGTGAACCCGCTACGGAGAACGCGTCATGAAACGCGTTCTGGCAGCGGTGTGGCTGCTGGTGTTCGTTCTTGCGGGCTGCGCCGGAGTGCCCAGCTCCTCGGCGCCGCAGGCCATCGGCACCGTCGACAGGCCCGCGCCGCCGAGCCTGCCGAAGCCGGTACCTGGAATGGACCCGGACGTGCTGCTGCGCGAATTTCTCAAGGCGACGGCCGATCCCGCCAACCGACATCTGGCCGCGCGGCAGTTCCTCACCGAATCCGCCTCGCGCGCATGGGATGACGCCGGTAGCGCCCTGCTGATCGACAACGTGGTGTTCGTCGAAACGCGCGGCCCCGATCGGGTTTCGGTCAACATGCGCGCCGACATCCTCGGCTCGCTCTCAGATGTCGGAGTGTTCGAGACCGGCGAGGGTGCGCTCCCCGATCCCGGTCCGATCGAACTGGTCAAGACGTCAGGCGGGTGGCGCATCGACCGGCTGCCCAACGGTGTTTTCCTTGACTGGCAACAGTTTCAGTCGACATACAAGCGCAACACGCTGTATTTCGCCGACCCGACCGGGCACACCGTCGTTCCCGACCCGCGCTACGTCGCGGTCTCCGATCCCGACCAGCTGGCCACCGAACTGGTCAGCAAGCTGATCGCTGGCCCGCGCCCGGAGATGAACAACACGGTGCGCAACCTGCTCGGTCCTCCGCTCAAGCTGCGCGGCCCGGTGACGCGCGCCGACGGCGGCAAGACCGGGGTGGGCCGCGGCTACGGCGGCGCCCGCATCGACCTGGAGAACCTGTCGACGACCGACCCGCACAGCAGGCAACTGCTTGCGGCGCAGATCATTTGGACGTTGGCGCGGGCGGGTATCAACGGCCCGTATGTGATCAACGCCGACGGCGCGGCGCTCGACGATCGCTTCGCCGACGGCTGGAACACCTCCGACGTCGCGGCCACCGACCCTGGCGCGGCCGACGGCGCCGCCGCGGGCCTGCACGCGCTGGTGGGTGGATCGCTGGTGTCCTTGGACGGCCAGCGGGCGTCGCGGGTGGCGGGCTCGTTCGGCCAGATGCCCAACCAGACCGCGGCCGCCGTGTCGCGCACCGGCCAGGAGGTGGCGTCGATCGTGACGCTGCGGCCCGGTGCGCCCGACATGGCGTCGTCTTTGTGGGTCGGCCCGCTGAACAGCAATGCGGCACAGACGATGGACGGGCGCACCCTGTCGCGGCCCAGTTGGTCGCTCGACGACGCGATCTGGGTGGTGGTGGACGGCATCAACGTGGTGCGCGCGATCCAGGACGCATCGGGGCAACCGGCCCGCATTCCCGTCGACTCCACCGCGGTGTCGACGCGCTTCCCCGGCGCGCTCGCCGAGCTGCAGCTGTCCCGTGACGGAACGCGTGCCGCGATGATCATCGAGGGCCAGGTGATCCTGGCCGGTGTCGAGCAGACGGCCGGCGGCGGTTATGCGCTGACCTATCCGCGGCGGCTGGGCTTCGGGCTCGGCAACACCGCGGTGTCGGTGGCGTGGCGGACTGGCGACGACATCGTCGTCAGCCGCACCGACCCGCAGCATCCGGTGTCCTATGTCAACCTCGACGGGGTGAACTCCGACGGCCCGAGCCGCAACCTGCTGATGCCGGTCACCACGGTCGCCGCCAACCCGTCAACGGTGTACGTCGCCGACGAGCGCGGCGTGCTGCAGCTGTCCGGCTCGGCTTCTGACGACGACCCGGCCTGGGCCGAGGTGCGGCCACTGATGGTGCCCGACGCGCTGCCCGTTCTGCCCGGCTAGATCCCGAATTCTCCGATAGATCGCTCTGAACGTTCTCGCTGCATCGCCCGTTGTGCAGACAAAACAACACCAGAGGTGTTTGCTCAAGGCCTGGGAGGGACGATGAAGATCCGCGGTCCGTTGGTCACCCTTGCCGCCGTTGCGGTGCTCGGGGCGGGCATATTGCTCGTGAACATGTCCAAGGAGGAGCCGGCGCCGCAGGCTAACCCCTATAGCCAGGCGACCACGACAGCGGCCGCGGCCACTCCCGCGGCTCCGCAGCCCGCGCCGAGCACGCCGCCGCCACCGGCGTTCCCGGCACAGGCCGATTACGTCGGCAAGATCCCGACCGCCAACGGCACGATCACCTTGGAGATCACGGTCCAGGGCGACAAGGCCGTCGCCTATGCCTGCGACGGCAACACGGTCGAGTCGTGGCTGCGCGGAAGCGCCGTCAACGGTGCTGTGAGCCTTGCCAACAAGGACAAGACGAGCAGGCTCGAAGGACACCTCGAGGGGAATGCGATCGTCGGCACCCTGTGGATCGGTGAAAAGAAATGGGACGTCAACGCTCCCGTTGCGCAGCCGCCCGCGGGGCTCTATGTCTACGACAACGCAGGTGTACGCAACAGCTGGATCGTCGACCCGAATGGGGGAGTGACCGGTGTGCAGCGGCGGGAGGACGGGTCGACCGCACCCGCGCCCCGTCTCACCACCGACGGCATCGCCAACGTCGACGGCATCGAGGTCAAAGCGGTTCGTGTGCAGGGGGCCAGCGATGTCTGATCCGTCCGCCACGCAGCAAATCAGCACCGCCAGAAGCGGTGTCGCGGTGCTGATTGCCGTCGCCCTCGGTGCGGTGGTCGCCGTCGCTCTCGGCGTGTTCGGGAAAGTGCATGAGCCTCAGTACTTTTCAATCAATCTGGCAGGCTTCTCCAGCGGGCTTGCGGTCAAGGCATGGCTGTCGACGCTGGCCGTGGCGCTGGCACTCTTTCAGCTGGCATCCGCCTTCGCGATGTACCGGCTGATTCCGGGCGGAAGGGCGCCATCCTGGATCGGCACCGCGCATGTGTGGTCGGGACGACTGGCGGTGCTGATCAGCGTCCCCGTTGCCGTGCACTGCCTGTACGCGCTGGGTTTCCAGTCCTATGACAACCGGGTGCTGTTCCACTCGCTGTTCGGGTGCTTCTTCTATGGCGCGTTCGTCACGAAGATGGTCCTGCTCACCCGCAAAGGTCTTCGGGGATGGGTGATTCCGGTCGTCGGCGGGCTGGTGTTCTTCGGTCTGGTGTACGTCTGGCTGACGTCGGCGCTGTGGTTCTTCGATACCAATGGCATCAAGTTCTAAACTGAAAGGTAATCCGTGAACATTGCAGAGTTCCCCATCTCGCGGCAGAAGATCCTGCTAGGTGCTGGCCTTGGCCTGGTGACCGCCGTGCTCGCGGCCTGCAGCACATACGGCAAGAAGCCCGAGGCGGCAGGCGAATCCAGCACGACCCCCGCGGCGCCGTCCGCATCGGGCGGCACCGCCGCCCCGGCCGCAAAAGCGATCGCCAAGACGTCGGACGTGCCAGTGGGTTCGGGTGTGATCGTGGGTGAGGTGGTGGTGACGCAACCCTCAGCCGGCGTGTTCAAGGGGCTATCCGCGAAGTGCACTCATAAGGGGTGCACGGTGGACAAGGTGGCCGACGGCACCATCGACTGCCCATGCCACGGCAGCAAGTTCAACCTCGATGGCACGGTGGCCAATGGCCCGGCGCAGGAGCCGCTTGCGGTCGAGAACATCACCGTGCAAGGCGATTCGATCATGCTTGGCTGACCCCTCATCAGAGGCGGTTCACTAGGTCGAGCTGACTCCGGGGATGCGGCCCTCGCGGAATGCCTCGACGAAGTGGCGGTGGTCATCCCGCACGGTTGCGGCGTACTCCAGCCCGAAATCCACAATGTCGGCCACGAAGTCGTCGAGATCATCGCCGACCGCTGCGACGATGGCCTCCTCGGTCTGGAAGTCGACCAACGTCTGGTCACTGTCCGTGTCGCTAACGCAATGCACCTTGGCCACCGCCTGCCCGAGTTGCTCGATCACCTCAGTGAGTTCGTGGGGTTCCGTCAGCTCACTCCAATCCAAATCGGCCTCGTACGGCGAAATTTCGCTGACCACGTAGCCGACTCCGTCGATGTCGGTGTAGCCGAGCAGGGGATCGGCGTGCGCCTGCAGCGCGCGCTGCGACACGGCGGTGCGGTGGCCGTGGTGTTTGAAGTATTCGCGCACGTCTGGGTCGTCGACCACACGGCTCGGCGCGGCGACATTGCCCTGTTTGATCGACAGCACCACGTCGTTGTCCAGTGCCTGATTGAAGCCCTCGATCAGCACGGTGTAGGCGGGCAGCCCCGCGCTGCCGATGCCTAGCCCGGTCTTGCCGATGACATCCTTGACGTCATAGGCAATGCCGCGGAAGCGCTTTGTTTTCGGGATCGTTTCCAGGTAGCGGTCGAACGCGTCGACTACCTTGTCGCGTTCGGCGTCGTTCAGCCGGCGCACGCCGGACGAATCGCGAAAACACCTGTTCCACTGATCTACTCGCGTCATGCGGTCCAGCATCTGTGCTCTGGTTGACAGGCGAGCTGACTGCAGCGCCGACAACACGGCGCCGCGCGCGGTCTCGAGGTTGAGCGAAAACGACGAATCGTCCTCGACGTCGACGAACCACTGGGTCTGGCGGACGTACGCGCGAACGAACGTGTCGATCAGCGCCGTTATCTCCTCGTCCGAAAGGGCCTTCTGCCAGCAAATCAGTGCGATGCTGGCGGCGAACCGCTGCAGATCCCAGGTGAAGTGTCCGACGAACGCCTCGTCGAAGTCGTTGACGTCGAAGATGAGCACTCCGGACCCGTCCATATACGTGCCGAAGTTCTCTGCATGCAGGTCGCCCTGGATCCACACCCTGCTCGTGCGGTCGTCGGCCCATCTGTCTTCTCGGCCGGCGACATCGGCGTAGAACACACATGCGCTACCGCGGTAGAAGGCGAACGGGTCGGCCGCCATTTTGCGGAACTTGGTCCGGAACGCGTCGGGGTCCGCCTTCATGAGTCCGGCGAACGCTTGCACGAGGCAGTCGACGATGAACGATTCTCGCTCGTCGCCGCGGTTGCGCGATGCGGCCATGCATGTGAGGTACCCGCACGGAGCGTTATGTATGTCGTCCCTGGTGGCGGCACTGCGGCGCCGTTACCGCATCGCCGCGACGATCTGCTCCGGCGTCAGCGGCAGGGAGCGCACGCGAACTCCCAGCGCGTCCGCCACCGCGTTGGCGATCGCGGCCGCCGTCGGACCCTGGGCGCATTCGCCCACTCCGAGTGGAGGGTTGTCACCCCCGGGCAGGAACTCGACGTCGACGGAAGGGACTTCGGAGAAGCGCAGGATCGGATAGGTCTCCCAGGTGTCGCTGGTAACCGCCAACCGGTCGAACCGCACCCGCTCCTTCACTGTCCAGCTGGTGGCCTGGATTGCGCCACCCTCGATTTGGTTGGCCGCCCCGTCGGGGTTGATGACCAGTCCGGCGTCGACGGCGACCGTCAGCCGTCGCACGCGGACCTCATGCACGGCCTCGACCTCGGCGACGACCGCACAATAGGCGCTCGAATTCTTATAGCGCGCATAACCGATTCCACGCCCGACGCCGTCGGCGGGCGACCAAGTTGCCCAATCCGACTGTCGAACAACATGCTGCAGCACTCTGCGGGCGCGCGGATCGGACAGGTGCGCCAGCCGAAACTCCACTGGGTCCCGGTCGGTTCCTGCGGCGAGCTCGTCCATGAACGATTCGGCGGCGAACACGTTGAGATGCGCTCCCAGCGAGCGCAACGCCGACGTCCGCAGCGGCATCGTCGTCAGCAGGTGATTGACGACCTCATACGCCGGAAAGGCGTATCCCGGAACCGCATTGCGGCTCGCTCCGCCACCGCGTTCTTGTGGCGGTTCACCCGCCGAGCGGATCTCCTCGCCGCCCGCGCGGTGGCTGGCTGCCAGGAACGCGGGGGTCGGTGTCATGCCGGGGCGGCTGATGAAGCTGCCGCTCCAGATCTCGTGGCGCCACGACAACACGGTGCCGTCGCGGCCGCAGTCCGCCGAGATCTGCACCACCCCAGCGGGTCCGAAGGGAGACCAGCTCAACTCGTCGGGGCGCGACCACACCACCTGCACCGGTCGGCCCGGCACGGCGAGGGCGAGCACCGCGGCGTCCATCGCCGCGTCGTCGGCGCCGTTGTGGCCATAGCAGCCTGCGCCATCGACGTGCCGGACCACGAGACGGTCCGGTGAAAGCCCGAGCGACCGCGCGATCTCGCGGCGCAATATGTGCACTCCCTGGCTGTGTGTCCAGATCTCGAGGCGATCGTGCCCGGCGAGCGCGACCGCACAGGAGGGTCCGATCGAGCCGTGCGCGAGGTACGGGCGGTGATAGGACGCCGTGACGGAGCGGACGACGCCTGAACGCGGCCGTTGTCCGACATCGGCGATCACGGTGGTTTCCGTCGGCGCCGAGGTGAGAAAGGCGGGCAGGTCGTCCTCGTCTGGCAATGTCGGTCGCTGCTCCCAAATGGCGTCGCGACGCAGAAGGTCGGTGGCTCGCAGCGCAACCTCCTCGTGTTCGGCCACCACGGCGATAAAGTCGCCGTCGCGCACCACCGCGACCACGCCGGGCAGGTCTCGTGTTGGGCCGGTGTCGATGTCGAGCAGCGTCGCAGCCCTTGACGGCGGACGAACGACCCGGCCGTACAACATGCCATCCAAAGTCAGGTCGTGCACATAGCGCGGTCGGCCCGAGAGCTTGTCGGGGAGATCCAGCCTTGCGACGCTGGTGCCGACGATGTGGTAGGCCGACACGAGTTTCGGCGCCGCATCGCCGTTGGCTGCTCTGTCCATCAAGGCGTCGTCGGCCAGCTCCCAGTAGCTGGTAGCCGCACCGTCCTCAGCGAAGATCTGCCCGTCATCGATCGTGAGTTCTTCCTTGGGGACGGCGAGTTTTTCGGCGGCGATACCGATGTATATGTCGCGGACTTCCGCGCACACTTGCCGAAGCGCAGCGCCCGAATGCTGGATCGAAAGACTGCCCGCGGTCAGTCCCTCGTCGGGGCTGAGATCGGTTGTCGCCGCGGTCATCTTGATTCGGGCGACGTCGACGTCGAGTTCCTCGGCGGCCACCTGCGCCAGCGCGGTGAGCACACCCTGACCTAATTCGACCTTGCCGGAACGGATTTCAACGGCGCCGTCCGAGCTGATGCGCAGCCAGTTGCCAAGCCGCGGATTGGCCGCAAGGGTCGGCGGCAGCGCTTCGGTGGTCACGAGGCGGCCCTGCGCATCTCGGCGGCGGCCGTGAGCACCGCACGGACCACCCGGTTGTGGGCACCGCAGCGACACAGGTTGTCATCCAGCGCGGCGCGGACCTCGGACTCGGACGGGTCAGCGTTCGTCGCGAGCAGGGCTGCGGCGCTAACCACGATCCCCGACATGCAGTAGCCGCACTGGGCGGCCTGCTGCTCGACGATCGCCCTTGCGACCGGATGCGGCTCGACGTCGGTGCCCAGGCCCTCGACCGTGGTCACATCCTTACCTTTCACGGACCACAACGGGGTGTCGCACGAGTACGCCGGGCGTCCGTCGACAAGCACCGAACAGGCACCGCAGACGCTCAGTCCGCAACCGAACCGGGTGCCCTTCAGGCCGAGGTGATTGCGCAGGACATACAAGAGTGGGGTGTCGTCGTCGGCACGAACCTGCCGGGCGTGGCCGTTCACTTGAAGCTCTGCCATGAGTCCAGCATCACCGCCTCGGCCGACAGCCGCCAGCAAGGTACGTCACACGTGGGCACGTGACTGCATGCGAACTGCCTGTGAAGTGGCCACGGTACGCACGGTGCTGGCCAGATTGCGCACGATTTGGTCGCCGGCCTGCCAGGTAAATGTGAATCGCCTGCCGACCTCGGCGAAGCGGCATATCGAGCGTTCCCGGCGACTTGTCCACTCTGAGCGTTGTGTCCCGGACGTGGTGAGAAAGGCTGAGCTGTGACGGTCCAAAGTGATGCGCAATTCTCGAATACGGCTGAATGGACGACCCTGAACGGGATCGACGGCTTCGCCTCTCTGTGCTGCAATGAGCCGCACATCAACCTGTTGAGTGATCCGCAATCGTTCTCCCTCACCCAGCGGGTGGGTGGCATCGGCCCGGTGGTCGTTGCCGACGTCATGGTCGACTCGGACGTGGACATTCACTGCGGTGCGCTGTGCAGTGCGTACCGAGTGAATGTGCTGCGGTCGGGCCGTGTCGAATCCGTGCACAGGGGCTCGTCGCTCACCGGCGGTCCTGGCATCGCTGCGGTGTACCAGCCGGAGGGTGACGCTGGTTCGCGATGGGCTGCCGGCAGCCGATTGTTAGGTGTGAAGATCGACCGCTGCGTTGTTGAGGATGCGCTCAGCGATGCTCTCGGTCGGCAGCTGACGTCTCAAATTGATTTCACATCCTGCGTGTCGATCGAAGCCGGTGCGGCGCGCAGCTGGATCAACATGCTGTCGCTGTTCGCCGAGCAGCTGTTCCGGCCCGGAAGCCTGCTCAATCATCCGCTGGCGGGATGGCCGTTCGTCGACAGCCTGGTTCACGGGCTGTTGCTGGCCGCCGATAATCCCTACCGTAGGGCTATTGCGGGCGAGACACATGTGGTCAGCCCACGCGCTGTTCGCGCCGCCGTCGAAATCATCGAGGAGGAGGCACATTTGCCTTTGACGGTTTCCTCGATCGCTGCGCGTTGTCATGTCAGTGCCCGTACGCTGCAGCAAGGCTTCCGGCGTTGCATGGGTGCCTCGCCGATGGCCTATCTGCGAGAGGTTCGGCTGCGTCGCGCACACCAGAGCCTGCTTGAATCCGACCCGTCGGTGACCAGTGTTGCCTCGGTTGCCTACCACTGGGGCTTCACCAACCTCGGCCGGTTCGCCGCCGCGCACACGGCCCGCTATGCCGAGCCGCCAGCGAAAACGTTGCGGCGCGGAGCATTTCGACGGAGTCAGGCCAACATCAGGTGTAGTGGTGAGGTGATCTGATGACGGATCGAACTACTGCGGACGTGCTGGATATACGTGAGTGGCTGGTCGAGAAGTTCGACGAGTTTGACCTGATGTGTTGCCGCTGAACCCATCTCAGTCTGTTGAGTGATCCAGGCGCTTTTTCACTCACCCAGCGGGCGGGTCGCATGGGTCCGGCCCTGCTGTCCGAGCTAGTCGTCCGTTCTGACATGTCGATGGATTGGGGCGAACTGTGCAACGCCTACCGGGTGCTTGTACTGGTGTCGGGTCACACGCAGTGCGTACACAGGGGTGGGACGATTAGAGCTGCGTCAAGATCCTGCGCCGCTGCCGGGAGGCGATGGTTCCTGCGGGCCGGATCGCCATCATCGATCTCATCTAAGATCGCGATGCTCCCGGTGTTGCGGCGCTCATGGACCTGAGCATGCTCGCGGTCGCGACCGGCAAGGAACGCACACTTGCGGAGTTTGACGCACTGTTGGCGAAGGCGGAACTGCGGAGCAGCGCGGTCCGAACATCGGAGTCCGGGCAACAAGTCATTGAAGCCGTCGCGGGAGACTAAGATCGCTGGTCTTCAGCACCGCACCATAGACCTCGGCGAGTGTCGGCTTGTGGCACGCAAGTGAGCCGAAATGCGTACATAACCCGGACTCGACGGCGATGTCGCAGTGCGGCGCCAGACTGCAGACATGTTCGACCTCGTTCTGCCCCTGGAGTGCGGCGGCTGCGGCGCGCCGTCCATCCGGTGGTGCCCCGCTTGCGCCCAGGAGCTGGCCGTCCACCCCGACCAACCGCACCTGATCACCCCGCGCGTCGATCCTGGCGTGCCGGTGTTGTCGCTCGGTCGCTACGCCGGGGCGCGCCGCGAAGCCATCGTCGCCGTCAAAGAGCACGGCCGCGCCGACCTCATCGCGCCGCTCGCGGTCGCCCTGCGAGCCGGGTTGGAGCGCTTGCTGACATGGGGTGTCATCGAGACGCCGCTGACCGTCGTCCCCGCGCCAACGGGCCGATCGTCCGCCAGGCGCCGCGGCGGCGACCCCGTCACCCGGATGGCGCGGGCGGCCGCGACGGACCTGCGCGATGTCCACGTCACGCAGGCGCTGCGACTGCGGGCGATGGTCCGCGACTCCGTCGGCCTGTCTGGCGCCGATCGGCAGCGCAACATCGCAGGACGCGTCAAGATCATCAGGCCCGTCGCCGGGGAAGTACTCGTGGTCGACGACATCGTGACCACCGGCGCCACTGCCAGTGAATCGGTGCGCGTCCTGCACGTCTCAGGCGCTGACGTGGCCGGCGTGCTTGCGATTGCCAATGCCTGACGACGGAGGCAATTTGATCCAAATCAACCCCGTGTGAAGAACTGAAAACATGTCGGCGAATTTACTGGCACTACCGGGTGAACACGGACTACCGTCGGCAACAACCACCCGTGAATGCCTCACGGCGGCGCTCAACCTGAAGCGCCAGCATCCGCCGACCAGCGGTAGGAGGTGAGTAGTCGACACCTTGCGCCGGTGAGCGGCGAAACCCCGCATGCCCCGTCGGCGCGAATCCGAAGACAGCCGGGCACGCAAAGCGTGCGACTCCGTAGAGAAACGAAACGAGTTGCCAAGCATGTCAAGCCATTCCGTGGACTCAGACCGCACAACCATGGTGATCGAGGACGAGGCGCCCGAACCCGCGCCCAACGCCGAGGTCGTCGTCAAGGGCCGCAATGTCGAGGTTCCCGAACACTTCCGCATCTACGTCTCCGAGAAACTGTCCCGCCTGGAACGATTTGACCGCACCATCTACCTCTTCGACGTCGAACTAGACCATGAGCGCAACCGGCGCCAACGCAAGAACTGTCAACACGTAGAGATCACCGCGCGAGGCCGCGGCCCCGTCGTCCGGGGCGAGGCCTGCGCGGACAGCTTCTACGCCGCCCTCGAGTCGGCCGTCTGCAAACTCGAGAGCCGGCTGCGCCGCAGTAAGGACCGTCGCAAGGTGCACTACGGCGACAAGACTCCGGTGTCATTGGCCCAGGCCACGGCGCTTGACCCGCTGCCCGACACCACGACGGCATCCGCAGAAACCGACGCCGACGGCGCGGCGGTGGAGGACCATGAGCCCGGCCGAATTGTGCGCACCAAGGACCATCCGGCCAAGCCGATGACCGTGGATGACGCGCTCTACGAGATGGAACTGGTCGGCCACGACTTCTTCCTCTTCCACGACAAACAGAGCGACAAACCCTGCGTGGTGTACCGCAGGCACGCCTACGACTACGGACTGATTCGGCTCGCCTAGACGCTTGCCAGCGCCTTCGACCAGCTATTTCGACGAGTCACTTACGATGGACCTCGTCTAATGAACTGTGAGATCCATCGAACACAACAGAGGTAATAGCGTGCTGGACAAGTTGCTCCGTCTTGGTGAAGGCCGCATGGTCAAGCGCCTCAAGGGGGTGGCTGACTACGTCAACACCCTGTCCGACGACATGGAGAAACTCTCCGACGCCGAGCTGCGGGCCAAGACCGACGAATTGAAGGACCGCGTCGCCGACGGCGCTGACCTCGATGACCTGCTGCCCGAAGCGTTCGCCGTTGCGCGGGAGGCCGCTTGGCGAGTGCTCGACCAGCGCCACTTCGACGTCCAGGTGATGGGCGGCGCGGCGCTGCACTTCGGCAACGTGGCGGAGATGAAGACCGGTGAGGGCAAGACCCTGACCGCGGTGCTGCCGTCGTACCTCAACGCCCTGAGCGGCAAGGGTGTGCACGTCGTGACGGTCAACGATTACCTGGCCAAACGCGACGCCGAGTGGATGGGCCGCGTGCACCGCTTCCTCGGTCTCAACGTCGGGGTGATCTTGTCCGGCCTGACGCCGGAGGAGCGGCGCGTGTCCTATGCCGCGGACATCACCTACGGCACCAACAACGAGTTCGGCTTCGACTACCTGCGCGACAACATGGCGCACTCGCTGGCCGATCTGGTGCAGCGCGGGCACAACTTCGCGATCGTCGACGAGGTGGACTCCATCCTGATCGACGAGGCCCGCACCCCGCTGATCATCTCCGGGCCGGCCGACGGAGCGTCGAACTGGTACACCGAGTTCGCCAGGCTGGCGCCACTGATGGAGAAGGACACCCACTACGAGGTCGACCTGCGCAAGCGCACGATCGGCGTGCACGAGATCGGCGTGGAGTTAGTCGAGGATCAGCTCGGCATCGACAACCTCTATGAGGCCGCCAACTCGCCGCTGGTCAGCTACCTCAACAACGCCATCAAGGCCAAGGAGCTGTTCCAGCGCGACAAGGACTACATCGTCCGCGACGGCGAAGTGCTGATCGTCGACGAGTTCACCGGCCGCGTGCTGATCGGGCGCCGCTACAACGAGGGTATGCACCAGGCCATCGAGGCCAAGGAGCACGTCGAGATCAAGGCCGAGAACCAGACGCTGGCGACCATCACGCTGCAGAACTACTTCCGGCTGTACGACAAGCTGTCGGGCATGACCGGCACCGCACAGACCGAGGCGGCCGAGCTGCACGAGATCTACAAGCTCGGTGTCGTGACGATCCCCACGAACAAGCCGATGATCCGCGGCGACCAGTCCGACCTGATCTACAAGACCGAAGAGGCCAAATACATCGCGGTCGTCGACGACGTTTCCGAGCGCTACGAGAAGGGTCAGCCGGTCCTGATCGGCACTACCAGCGTCGAGCGCTCGGAGTACTTGTCGCGCCAGTTCCAGAAGCGGCGGATCCCGCACAACGTGCTCAACGCGAAGTACCACGAGCAGGAGGCCGGCATCATCGCCGAGGCCGGACGACTGGGCGCGATCACCGTGGCCACCAATATGGCCGGCCGCGGCACCGACATCGTGCTGGGCGGCAACGTCGACTTCCTCGCCGACAAGCGCCTCCGCGCGCAGGGCCTCGACCCGGTCGAGACGCCCGAAGAGTACGAGACCGCCTGGCACGAGGTGCTGCCGCAGGTCAAGGCCGAGGCGGCCGAGGAGTCCGAGGACGTCATCGCCGTCGGCGGGCTCTACGTGCTGGGCACCGAGCGCCACGAATCCCGCCGCATCGACAACCAGCTGCGCGGCCGCTCGGGCCGCCAGGGTGACCCGGGCGAGTCGCGGTTCTACCTGTCGCTCGGCGACGAGCTGATGCGACGGTTCAACGGCGAGACGTTGGAGTCGTTGCTCAACCGGCTGAATCTGCCCGACGATGTGCCGATCGAAGCCAAGATGGTCACCCGCGCGATCAAGAGCGCCCAGACCCAGGTCGAGCAGCAGAACTTCGAGGTCCGCAAGAACGTCCTCAAGTACGACGAGGTGATGAACCAGCAGCGCAAGGTCATCTACGAGGAGCGTCGCCTGATCCTCGAAGGGGAGAGCCTGGCCGAGCAGGCCCACCAGATGCTCGTCGACGTGGTCACCGCGTACGTCGACGGCGCCACCGCCGAGGGGTA
>DASQCE010000388.1:0-2394 GCA_035634855.1 Mycobacterium sp. | reverse complement strand
ATCCATCGTCCCGCCGGCCGGCCCGGCGACGCCACGTTGCCCTGCGTGGTGCACTTTCACGGCGGTGGCGGGGTCATTCTCAGCGCCGCGGACTCCTGCTATGAACGCTGGCGCGACGAACTGGCCGCCCAGGGGGCTGTGGTCATCGGGGTCGAATTCCGCAACGGCGCAGGCAAGCTCGGCAACCACCCCTACCCGGCCGGCCTTGACGACTGCGCGGCCGCCACCGTGTGGGTGCTGGAGCACCGCGCCGAACTGGGTGTGAACACCGTCGTGGTGTCCGGGGAATCCGGCGGTGGAAACCTGGCGCTGGCTGTGGCTCTGAAGGCCGGCCGCGAACAATGGACACATCGACCCGACGGGGTATATGCGATCGCCCCCATGATCGCCAGCCCGTGGGACAAGCCGGCCGGCTTGCCGTCGCAGCAGGAAAATGACGGGTATTTGATCTCGTGCGCGCTGCTGGCGGTGATGGGCGCCTTGTATGACCCACTCGCAGCGCACGCCGCCGACGCGCTGTGTTGGCCCCACCATGCCGGCGACGCCGAGCTGGTCGGGCTGCCCCCGCACGTGATCTCGGTCAACGAACTAGATCCGTTGCGCGATGAAGGCCTGAGCTACCAGCGGCGCCTGGTGCGCAACGGGGTCAGCGCCGTCGGGCGCGTCGTTGCCGGCAGCGTCCACGCCGGTGACGTGTTTTTCCGTGCCGCCATGCCCGATGTCTACGCCGCCACCGTGCGCGACGTCTGCGGGTTTGCCCGCCAACTCTAACTGCCGCGGCGGGAGCCCCGCTGCACGACCGTCGTAAGGAGAAACGACATGGTGACCAACGACATCGACGTCCCGGTGCTGATCGTCGGAGGTGGAGGCGCGGGTCTGACCGCGTCAATGCTGCTGTCGCAGTTGGGCGTTGAAACACTGCTGGTGTCGCGATACGCCGAGACCTCGCGGCTGCCCAAGGCGCACGTGCTCAACCAGCGCAGCATGGAGATCTTCACCGACATCGGAGTGGCCCCCAACATCCTGGCCCGCAGCACACCACTGCAGAACATGCAGACTGTCGCGTGGTACTCAGGTCTGGCCGGTGACGGCCCCCCGCAGCGGCACGGACGGCGACTTGCCTCTGCTGAAGGGTGGGGCGGGGGCTACACCGACCCCGACTACATCACCGCCAGCCCATGTCCGACGGCGAACTTGCCCTTGATACGGCTAGAACCCATCCTGAAGGACTTCGCCGAGTCACACCCGCGAGCAACCGTTCGGTTCTTTCACGAGTTGATCGATCTGGAGCAGGACCCTGACGGCGTGACCGCGACAGTTCTGGACCGGTCCACCGACGAGCAGTATCGGGTGCGGTGTTCGTATCTGCTGGGTGCCGACGGCGGGCGCACCATCGGCGACCTCGTCGGGACCCCGATGGAGGGGATCACCAACCTGCGCCACGCAGTCAACGCCCATTTTTCCGCGGACTTGTCGCGTTACTTCAGCGACGAGGACCCGCTGATCCGCTGGGTCTACAACCCCGACGTTCCCGAACACCTCGACTACGGCTGTGTGCTGTTCGGCATCGGCCCTGACAATTGGGGACCGCGATCAGAAGAGTGGCTGGCCGTGCTGCCCTACCCGTATGACCATCCCGACACCTCTGACCCAGCCAAAGTGATCAAACGTGTCGGCGAATCGCTCGGAATACCCGATTTCGCTCCCACCGTTCACAGCGTCAGCAAATGGGTGATGGAAGGCGTACTAGCGCAACGATTCTCCCAAGGCCGGGTGTTTCTGCTTGGCGACGCCGCCCACCGGCATCCACCCACCGGAGGACTCGGCCTCAACAGTGCCATCCACGACGCATACAACTTGTGCTGGAAGCTGGCGGCCGTGCTGCACGGACACGCAGGCGCCGCGCTACTTGATAGCTACGAAGCCGAACGCCGGCCCGTTGATTTCACCAACGTCCTCGCGGCGGTGTCCGCGGCGATGAACCACGACACGGTGGTCAACGCGCTGGGACTATCCCCGGCGAAATCGGTGGAGGAGAACTGGGAATCCCTGCGCCCGCTCTGGGACGACCTGCCCGATTCCCCCCAGCGGCGTCATAGGCTCAGCCAGGCCGTGGCATCGCACAGTTACGAATTTCGCCAGCACGGCATCGACTTCGGATATACCTACCGCTCGGCGGCCATCGTCGATGACTTGTCCCCAGAGCCGGCACGAACCGACCCGGTTCGGGTCTACCAGCCAAGCACTCGACCGGGAAACTCGCTGCCGCACGCATGGGTGGAACGCGAAGGCCGGCGCGTCGCCCTGGGATCGCTGGTGCACGGCGGCCATTTCGTGTTGATCACCGGCGAAGACGGTTTGGACTGGGTAGAAGCCGCGGCGAAGATCGCCGCC
>DASQCE010000387.1:0-7770 GCA_035634855.1 Mycobacterium sp. | reverse complement strand
CGTGATGGATCACCGGGTGCTCGAGCACTACGACGGCGACATCACCCGGGTCAACGTGCACCCGCGGGTGCGCGACAAGGCCCTCGCCCGTTACGGACCACAGGCATGAGGGCCTATAGATGCCCGGGCTGTGACTACGTCTATGACGAGACGAAAGGCGCTGCGCGAGAAGGATTCCCGGCGGGCACGCCGTGGAGTGACATCCCCGGGGACTGGTGCTGCCCGGACTGCGCAGTGCGCGAGAAGGTCGACTTCGAAGAGGTTTCTGAAGAGAGAGGGAGCAATGAAATGACAAGCGGTGAGCGCTTGCGCGAAGTGGGGGTACCTCCCGCCGGTAGGGCAGGGGGACGAACCAACCCATTCAAATTGTTCATCTGCGTGCAGTGCGGATTCGAGTACGACGAGGCCAAGGGCTGGCCCGAGGACGGCATCGCCCCGGGCACCCGGTGGGACGACATCCCCGACGACTGGAGCTGCCCAGACTGCGGCGCGGCGAAATCCGATTTCGAGATGGTAGAGGTCGCGCGCCCGTGACGGCGGCCTGGGCGAGCGAAGCGACGGGAAGAGATCCTGGGCGAGCGAAGCGACGGGAAGAGATACGGTTGCGCGTGTGACCAGCCCGCGCGACTTCGGCCCACGTGTGGGGGTTCCTCCCGCCCGAAGGGCAGGGAGAGAGCGACGAGGCTCCAGAAGCGCGCAGCGCATTTCGTACGCCGAGGCGTCGCGGGTGCTGCTGCGCGATTCGATTCTGGACGGGATGCGGGAGTTGCTGCTCAGCCGCGACTGGTCGTCGATCACGCTGTCGGACGTGGCCCGCGCCGCCGGCATCAGCCGTCAGACCATCTACAACGAATTCGGCTCGCGGCAGGGATTGGCTCAGGGGTATGCGGTGCGACTGGCCGACCGGCTGGTCGACCAGATCGAGGACGCGATCGTCGGCAACGTCGGCGACGTCTACGCGGCGTTCTTGCAGGGCTTCCGCGACTTCTTCGCCGAGTCGGCCGCCGATCCGCTGGTGATCTCGCTGCTCACCGGCACCACCAAGCCCGACCTTCTGCAGCTGATCACCACCGACTCGGCACCGATCATCAGCCGTGCCTCGGCGCGGCTGACGGAGACCTTCATGCAAAGCTGGGTGCGCGCCAGCGAGGAAGACGCGGGCGTGCTGGCCCGGGCCATCGTTCGGCTGGCGATGAGCTACATTTCGATGCCGCCGGAGGCTGACCACGACGTTGCCCGTGACCTGGCCCGGCTGATGACGCCGTTTGCCGAACGCTACGGTGTCATCGAAGGAGTTAGCGGCGGCTGACAAGGACGCGGGCACGCCTCCTAGTATGTAGGTAACAAAGCTAAGTAAATTGACGCGCGCATGAGAAGGAACCCATAAATGACGACGACTGAGCAGCGGATGACGGCCGATGTCCGCAACGGCATCGACTTCAAGGTGGCCGATCTGTCGCTGGCCGAGTTCGGCCGCAAGGAGATCCGACTGGCCGAGCACGAGATGCCCGGACTGATGGCGCTGCGGCGCGAGAACGCCGATGTGCTTCCGCTCAAAGGCGCACGGATCTCCGGTTCGCTGCACATGACGGTGCAGACCGCGGTGCTCATCGAGACGCTCGTTGCTCTCGGCGCCGAAGTCCGATGGGCGTCCTGCAACATCTTCTCCACCCAGGACCACGCTGCCGCGGCCGTCGTCGTCGGGCTGCACGGAACTGCAGAGGAACCCAAGGGCACCCCGGTGTTCGCGTGGAAAGGCGAGTCGCTCGAGGAGTACTGGTGGGCCGCCGAGCAGATGCTGACCTGGCCCGGTGAGCCCGCCAACATGATCCTCGACGACGGCGGCGACGCCACCATGCTGGTACTGCGCGGAGCGCAGTACGAGAAGGCCGGTGTAGTGCCGCCCGCCGAGGACGACGACTCGGCCGAATGGAAGGTGTTCCTGAACCTGGTCCGGGAGCGCTTCGAGACCGACAAGACCAAGTGGACGAAGATCGCCGAGTCGGTGAAGGGCGTCACCGAGGAGACCACGACCGGCGTGCTGCGGCTGTACCAGTTCGAGGCCGCAGGTGAATTGCCGTTCCCGGCGATCAACGTCAACGACTCGGTGACCAAGAGCAAGTTCGACAACAAATACGGCACCCGCCACTCGCTGATCGACGGCATCAACCGCGGCACCGACGTGCTGATCGGCGGCAAGAAGGTGCTGATCTGTGGCTACGGCGATGTTGGCAAGGGCTGCGCGGAGTCGCTTGCCGGCCAGGGCGCACGGGTGTCGGTCACCGAGATAGATCCGATCAACGCGCTGCAGGCGCTGATGGACGGCTTCGACGTCCGCAGCGTCGAGGAGGCCATCGGCGACGCCGACATCGTCATCACCGCGACCGGCAACAGGGACATCATCACGCTGGCGCACATGCGGGCGATGAAGGACCAGGCGATCTTGGGCAACATCGGTCATTTCGACGACGAGATTCAGATTGCCGCACTTGAGCGTTCGGGCGCAAAGCGGATCAACATCAAGCCGCAGGTCGATCAGTGGGTCTTCGACAACGGCAAGTCGATCATCGTGTTGTCCGAGGGCCGGCTGCTGAACCTGGGCAATGCGACGGGCCACCCGTCGTTCGTGATGAGCAACAGCTTCTCCAACCAGGTGATCGCGCAGATCGAGCTGTGGACCAAGAACGACGAGTACGACAACGCGGTGTACCGGCTGGCCAAGCACCTCGACGAAAAGGTGGCCCGCATCCACGTGGAAGCGCTCGGTGGCACTCTGACCAAGCTCACCAAGGAGCAGGCGGAGTACATCAACGTCGACGTGGAGGGCCCGTACAAGCCCGAGCACTACCGCTACTGATCTCTGGCAAAGTGGGCCCCGCGCAATCTGTGTAAGCCGGCACGTCGAACTTACCGGTCAGTAAGAAACCGCCCCGTCGGCCGTACCGAGTCTGTTACGGTCCCCGGGTGCGTCGGGGACTGGTGGGGTTCGTCGGTGTTGTACTTCTCGTTGTAGCAACGGGTTTCGCGCCCATAGTCCTCGCCGACCCCAGCAACGACGGACACGACCTGTACTTCAACGAAGACGAGTACGCCGAGTTCTACACGCCGCCGGATCCGCTACCGCCGGGCCAGCCTGGCGATCTGATCCGCACCGAGCCGTCGCGGCTGGTGCTCGAACCGTCGGGTCAGCTGGGCGCGATCATGGCGACCGGGACGCGAATCATGTACCGCAGCACCGACGCTCGCGGAAATCCGATGGCGGTGACGGGCACCTACTTCGAGCCGTACAACGACTGGCCAGGGCAGGGGCCGCGGCCGTTGATCGTTTACGGCCCGGGCACCCAGGGTCAGGGCGACCAGTGCGCGCCGTCGCGGCAGTTCAACCAGGGCATCCACTGGTCGCCGTGGCTGGACTTGGCGTTCAACTACGAAGAGCTGTTCGTCGCGACGATGGTCGCGCGCGGCTTCGCGATCGTGATGACCGACTACCAGGGGCTTGGGACACCGGGGCTGCACACCTACGTCAACCGGGTCGCCGAGGGCAACGCGATGCTGGACGCCGGCCGGGCCGCGATGCGGCTACCCGGCACCTCGCTGAATCCTCATGGGCCAGTGGCGTTCTGGGGCTACTCCCAGGGCGGCGGGGCCGCGGCATCGGCGGCCGAACTGGCGCCGTCTTACGCACCGGACCTGCACGTCGTCGGCACCTATGCCGGTGCGCCGCCGGCCGATCTGGCGGAGTTGTTCCCGTATGCCGACGGCAGCGCGCTGGTGGGTGCGGTGGGTTACGCGCTGAACTCGGTCATCACGACGTACCCGGAATTCGAGGAGGCGATCCGCGGAACGCTCACGCCGCGCGGTGAGGATCTGCTCAAAAAGGTTCAGGACCAGTGCATCGCGGAGACGATCACAAAGTTCATGTTTCGACACCTACAGCCGTACTTCAACTCCGACATCTATCAATTGGTCAACGAGGAACCCTTCAAGACGCTGTTCGACATGCAGCGCATCGGCCGATACAAACCCAATGCACCGGTGATGATTTTGAGCAACCGGTATGACCCGTTGGTGCCGTGGACGGGAGCCAACCAACTCGGTCGCGACTGGTGTGCGCAGGGCGCCGATGTCGACTTCTGGACTAACGAGGAGCCGCCGTTCATGAACAAGCTCGTCGTGAACCACGCCCTGCCGATGTTGGTGGACGGCGAGCGGGCCATGCAGTGGATCGCGGACCGATTCAACGGGCTACCCACCACGCCGAACTGCGGGGAGTTCTGAGCTAGGGGCTCGGCGGCGCTCCGCAGCGGTCCCTGATGTCGACTAGTGGCTGCCTGATACCCGTCAGATCCGCCTTCACATCGGGGTGATTTGCCATGTAGTCCTTCACTTTTGCGGTGACCTTGTCTCGCGGCAGGGCCTCGAGGCTGGTGAAGAAGTAGTTCACGTCGGGGTGGGTGAACAAGTAGGCGGATGTCGACGCCGATACCCCGGACCGCACACCTTCGAGGTCGGCCGCGCTGCAGTTCGGCGGGTTGGCGGCGGGATCCTGATCGGCGTGCGCAAGGGGGAGCGATGCGAACAGTGCAGCACCGATGCCTGCGCCGGTACAGATGGCGGCGACGAGCCGAGAGATCATCATGGCCCACAGTCTGTGCGCAGCCTGTGCTCGAGCGCGTTGATCGCAAGCGGTTCCACAGCATATTCGTGCGTCCCTCACAGCCCTTGTGTAACGCCGTGGCGGGAAGTCGGCCGACCCAAATTCCGCCACGGCGTTACGGTCGACGCCGCGGACGTCGCCCACCGATAGGCTCGCCGCGTGCTCATCGTGATCGAGGGCGTCGACGGCGCCGGCAAGCGCACCCTGACCAACGGGCTGCGCGCGCAGTTCGAAGCCGTGGGCTCCTCCGTCGCGACTCTGGCGTTTCCGCGGTACGGGCACTCTGTGTCGGCCGATCTCGCCGCCGAGGCATTACACGGCGGGCACGGTGACCTGTCCTCGTCGGTGTACGCGATGGCTGTGCTGTTCGCCCTCGATCGAGCCGGCGCGCACGACGAGATCGGACACCTGGACGCGGCCTACGACGTCGTGATCCTCGACCGCTATGTCGCTTCCAACGCCGCCTACAGCGCCGCACGGCTGCACCAGGGCGCCGACGGCGACGTCGTCGAGTGGGTACGCACCCTCGAATACGAGCGGTTACACCTGCCTGCGCCAGATTGGCAGGTGTTGCTCGACGTGCCCACTGAACTTGCCGCCGAGCGTGCCGAGCACCGTGCCAACCAAGAGACCGATCGCGCCAAGGACGCCTACGAGCGCGACGACGGACTGCAGCGCCGCACCGGGGAGGTGTACTCCGGGCTCGCGGCCGCCCAGTGGTGCGGACGGTGGTTGGTCGCCGGCCCCGATGTGAGCACCGCCGCGCTGGCCGCAGACCTGGGTCAATAGCCGACTCGCGGGTGTGCTACCGGCGTTTTATCGCAATCTGGTGACACCATGGACACCATGAGGCAAAGGATTCTGGTCGTCGATGACGACCCTTCGCTGGCTGAGATGCTCACCATCGTGCTGCGCGGGGAAGGTTTCGACACCGCGGTCATCGGCGATGGCACGCAGGCGCTCACGGCGGTCCGCGAGTTGCGGCCCGACTTGGTGTTGCTCGACCTCATGCTGCCCGGCATGAACGGCATCGACGTGTGCCGCGTTCTGCGCGCCGACTCCGGTGTGCCGATCGTGATGCTGACGGCCAAGACCGACACCGTCGACGTGGTGCTCGGCCTGGAGTCGGGCGCCGATGACTACGTCATGAAGCCGTTCAAGCCCAAGGAGCTCGTTGCCCGCGTGCGCGCCCGGCTGCGCCGCAACGAGGATGAGCCCGCCGAGATGCTGTCGATCGCCGACGTCGACATCGACGTACCCGCCCACAAGGTCACCCGGCAAGGTGAGCAGATTTCCCTGACACCGCTGGAGTTCGACCTGTTGGTGGCGTTGGCACGCAAACCACGGCAGGTGTTTACTCGTGATGTGCTGCTTGAACAGGTGTGGGGATACCGGCACCCCGCGGACACCCGTTTGGTGAACGTGCATGTCCAACGTTTGCGGGCCAAGGTTGAGAAAGACCCGGAGAACCCGCAGGTGGTGTTGACCGTTCGAGGAGTGGGATACAAGGCCGGACCTCCGTGATTCTTCACCGCTCGGCGGTGGGCGTGATTCTTCACCGCTCGGCGGTGGCCCCGATTCTTCAACCCTCGGCGGTGGCCCCGATATTGACCGCTGGGCGGTCGCCGTGATCTTCAGCTCGAGGCGGCGCATCCATCGGCGTTCGGCACCATTACTACGCGGATTCGCTGCGCTGAGTCGGGCGATGGGTCTGGCGTGGCGCCGCTCTCTGCAGTTGCGCGTGGTGGTGCTGACGCTGGGGCTGTCGCTCGCCGTCATTTTGGTGCTCGGCTTCGTTCTGACCAGCCAGATCACCGACCGCATCCTCGAGGTCAAAGTTCGCGCCGCAACCGAGGAGATCGAGCGCGCCCGCAACACCGTCAGCGGCATCGTCGGCGGCGAAGAAACCCGGTCACTGGACAGCAGTCTGCAGTTGGCGCGCAACACCCTGATCGACCGCAAGGCCGACACCGGCGCGGGTCTCGCCGGTGCATTCGACGCGGTGCTGGTGGTTCCCGGGGACGGGCCCCGTGCGGCTACCGCGACGGGCCCGGTGCAGCAGGTTCCCAACGCGTTGCGTGACTTCGTGAAGGCGGGCCAGGTCAGCTACCAGTACGCGACCGTGCACACCGACGGTTTCTCGGGCCCGGCCCTGATCATCGGCAGCCCGACGTCGTCGCCAGTCACGAATCTCGAGCTGTACCTGATCTTTCCGCTGAACAACGAGGAGTCCACCATCACGCTGGTGCGCGGCACGATGCTGACCGGTGGCGTGGTGCTGCTCGGTCTGCTGGCCGCGATCGCGCTGTTGGTGGCGCGCCAGATCGTGCTGCCCGTGCGGTCGGCGTCGCGGATCGCCGAGCGGTTCGCCGAGGGCCATCTGACCGAGCGCATGCCGGTGCGCGGTGAGGACGACATGGCGCGGCTGGCGGTGTCGTTCAACGACATGGCCGAAAGCCTGCACCGCCAGATCACCCAGCTCGAGGAGTTCGGCAATCTGCAGCGCCGGTTCACCTCCGACGTCAGCCATGAGCTGCGCACCCCGCTGACCACCGTGCGGATGGCCGCCGACCTGATCTACGACCACAGCGAGGACCTCGACCCGGCGCTGCGACGCTCCACCGAGCTGATGGTGAACGAGCTGGACCGCTTCGAGACGCTGCTCAACGACCTGCTCGAGATCTCCCGCCACGACGCCGGTGTCGCCGAGCTGTCGGTCGAGTCGGTGGATCTGCGGTCGACGGTGCAGAGCGCGCTGGACAACGTAGGACACCTCGCGCAGGACGCCGACATCGAGTTGATTGTCGACATGCCCGCCGAGGAGGTCATCGCCGAAGTCGACCCGCGTCGGGTGGAACGGATCCTGCGCAACTTGATCGCCAACGCGATCGACCATGCCGAGCACAAGCCGGTGCGGATTCGGATGGCTGTCGACGAAGATACGGTTGCGGTCACGGTCCGCGACTACGGCGTCGGGCTGCGGCCCGGCGAGGAGAAGCTGGTGTTCTCCCGGTTCTGGCGCTCGGACCCATCGCGGGTGCGGCGCTCCGGCGGCACCGGCCTCGGCCTGGCGATCAGCATCGAGGATGCCCGGCTGCACCAAGGCAGGCTGG
>DASQCE010000386.1:0-4642 GCA_035634855.1 Mycobacterium sp. | reverse complement strand
TTCGGCGACGACCAGGGTCGGTCGGTCGGTGGGTATCGCTTCCAGCCATCCCGGATCGGTCACCGACGAGCCGATCATCCGGTATGCGTCGGTCTCGTCGTAGAGCTTGCGCCTGAGCTCGATGACGCCGGGTTGATCGAGATCGAACCACTGCACCGTCGGGGGCGGTTTGATCCGGACCGCCCGGATGTCCAAACCGCAGCCGAGGTCTAGGGCGACGGCGTCGCCAAGTGGGGAATCCGCGACGCCCACGAAATCGGGGCATGGAACCTCGGGCTCCGATTCGTCGAGCAAGCCTCCGCACTGGCGGGCCACGAGTCGATTCCCGTTACGCCACAGCGCCTGGTTTACCGGCTGACGTACGCGACGCCGATGCGAAACTACGACGTAGTGAACCGGTTCGCGTTCTAGGTCGAGCGAGCTGTGCTTTCTGAGCCGATGCCCAGCGGCGACTCGACGCGCACGGATTCGTCGCGGATCAGGCCGCGCAGCAGCGCGGTGCTGAACTCTTCGGCGATTTCCTGCGCGGTGCGCCGGCCCTGCGGTCGCAGCCATCGGTAGGAGCCCAGCGTCATCCCGATATAGCCCAGCGCAAGCACATGCGAGTCGCAGTCGTAGAACTCGCCGCTGGTGATGCCGCGGTCGATGACGTCGCGCACGTGCTCATAGACCTGGGTCTCCTTCTCGCGGATGTAGGCCACCTGATCCTCGGTGAACCACTCGCTGATGTACGGGCCTTCCTGGAAGTAGACGGCCGCGCGCTCGATGTTGGCCGCGATACCGACGAGCAGTCGCCTGGTGAAGTGGTAGATGGTCTCGCGTGCCGACGCCGTCGGGTCGTCGTGCAGCGCGTCGACCGTGAAGTCCGCCGCGCCCTTGTAGATGTCGTACAGGATCAGCGACTTGCTCGCGTAGTAGTGGTAGACCGTCGCCTTGTTCAGGCCGACCGCATCGGCCACGTCGTCCATCCGGGTGCCGTGATAGCCCCGCGCGGCGAACAGCTTGGTGGCGACCGCCAGCAGCTCCTCGCGACGGGTCATCCCGTTGGTCGTGGCTGTGGCTGCTGGGGGCTCTTCGGACATGGCGACTCACTATAGTTCGGGCATCAATCAACTGGTTGGACAGTTTATGTCTTCGGGCTGTCGCGGCCATGGCGGCGGGGCTAGACTTCAGCGGGACCGTGGCCGTTGCGCGAGAGGGTGAGCACATGGATCCGAATCCGGACTATGACGCGAGCGACGAGATCGAGTACGGCATCAACTGGTGGGCCTGGATCCTGCGGGGCGTATATCCACCACCGGCCTATCCCCCGGTCTAAGCCTTAACGCTATGCCGCCGCGGCCTTGACGGCCCGGCCCACTTCCGCACGCAGCTCGGTGTATTCGGCTGAGCGACGCAACTCATCAGGGTCCACACCGGTGCGGGGCAAGTCGACGGGCAGATCCAACGCCACCTGTCCCGGCCGCCGCGTCAGCACCACAATCCGTGAACCGAGGAACGCCGCTTCGTCGGCACTGTGCGTGACGAACACCGTCGTACGGCCCGACTCCGCGCTGACCTGACGGACGTCCTCCTGCAGCCGCTCCCGGGTGAGCGCGTCGAGCGCCGCGAACGGCTCGTCGAGAAGGAACAGCGGCGTTTCGGCGGCCAGCGCCCTCGCGATCGCGACGCGCTGTTGCTGCCCACCGCTGATCTCCCAGATCTTGCGGCCAGCGGTGCCTTCCAAACCCACCCGGGTCAGCAGCTGATCGCGCCGCGCTGCACGCCGCTCGCGTGGCACCTTGGCGTACTTGAGCGCCAGATCCACGTTGCCGCCGACCGTGCGCCAGGGGAACAGCCGCGGCTGCTGGAACACCACGCCCGCCGTCACACCGGGCGTCGGCGCGGTGCCGGACACCGCCACCGTGCCCTCGCTGGGCGACTCGAAGCCGGCCAGTAGCCGAAGCAGCGTGCTCTTACCACAGCCCGACGCGCCGACCAGGACCAGAAACGATCCCGGGGCGACCGTCAGGTCGACGGGTCCCAACGCGGTGACCTCGTCGCGCCCGCGGCCGTAGCGGTGCGACACCCCGCGGATGCGCACACCGCCGGCGTCAGGCGCAGTCCGGATCGCGCCATCACTGGGTGATGGCACCGGGCAGGCCCTTGGTGTAGACCGCGTCCTGGAAGGTCTGTAGCGGCGCCGCCGACGGAATCTGCTTCTGGTCGGCGAGGAACTGCGACGCGCTCTGCAGGTTGACCGCGATATTGCCCGGCTTTCCTTCGGAGCCAAGCCATTCCGGCGACGCGACCTGCTCCGGCGTCAGGTAGACGCCCTGCTTGAGCTGACCGGCCACCTCGTCGGGGCTCAGCCCGATCTCGGCAGCGATGGCCTTGGCCGCAGCGGCGGGATCGTCGTGGATGAGTTTGAGCGCGCGCGCTTCCTGCTGTCGCCAGGTGTCGACGACGTCGGGATGTGCGCTGGCGAACTCGTCGGACACCGCGCCGAGATCAAGCGTCGGCTTGCCGTCCTTGGCCAGCTGGCGGCTGGTGATGAGATCCTTGCCGTTCTTGCGCAGCTGGTCGAGGGTCGGCAACCACGAGTAGGCGGCATCGATGTCACCTCGATCGAACGCCGCCAGAATGGCCTGTGGTTGCAGGTCGACCAACTGAACGTCGTTGGCGGACAAGCCGTTCTGCGACAGCGCGGCCAGCAGGCTGTAGTGCGCGGTCGACGCGAACGGAGTGCCGATCCGCTTGCCCTTCAGTTCGGCGATCGTGTTGATACCGCTGCCGTTGCGCGCCACGAGCGCCTCGTTGTCGCCGGCGACGTCGAGCACGAACGCAACCTTGTACGGGATGTTGAGCGGCGCGGAGAGCCCCCGTGCGACGGGACTCGAGCCGAGCGCGCCGAAGTCCAGTTCCTTGGCGATGAACGCGGTGTTGACGTCGGCACCAGAGTCGAACTTCGTCCACTTGATGTTGTAGTTCGGCAGCTTCTCCTCCAGCCAACGGCTGTTCTTCACGATCAGGTCACCACTCGGAAAGCTTTGGTAGCCAATGCGAATCGTCGGCCTGTCGGCTTGGTCCCCCGAACGGTCGACCGAGCAGCCTGCCAGCGCCAGCGTTGCGACGGCCAGCGTCGCGATTACGGACTTGAGTTTCATCGGAGTCTCCTTCGGTTGGAAATTCTGGACGTCACTTCGGGATGCATGTCGAGCAGCCTGGCGGTGTGTGCGTTGACCCGGTTTGCGTGCAGCACAACGCCTTCGGCCGGGTCGAGCAGATCCCGGCTGCGCCGTGCGCAGGTCGGTGGGCGAGGGTTGGAATCCCCGGACCTGTTTGGGGGAGGACGTCAAATCTTTCCTCTCCAGGGGACAGCGCGCCGCTCCACGGCGCGAAGCACACCGTCGATGACAAGGCCGGAGATCCCGATGGCGAAGATGCCGACCAGCACGACTGGGGTGTTGTTGTAGTTACTGGCGTCTTTGACCAGGCCGCCGATGCCGGGCAGCCCGTTGAATAGTTCGGCGGCGACCACCGAGGAGTACGCCATGCCGACCGCGAGCCGGATGCCGGTGAATGTCTCCGGCAGCGCCGACGGGACGACTACATCGCGGATCACCTGACGGCGCGTGGCGCCGAGTGCGCGGGCCGCCTCCTGCAGCCCGACGGGTGCGGCGACAACGGCGGCGGTCGTAGCGACGGCGGCAGGCGGCAGTGCGGCCAATGCGAGCAGCGTGATCTTCGGGGCCTCGTCGATGCCCAGCCAGATCACCAGCAGGAAGAAGTAGGCCAGCGGCGGCAGCGCACGCAGGAATGTCAGCCACGGTTCGAGCACGCTGCGCACCCAGCCGATCGATCCCATCACCAGACCGAGCAGCACGCCGAGGACGACGCCGATGATCACCCCGGCGAACACCCGCCGCAGCGTCATGTAGAGGTGCTCCCACAGCAGGTAGCCGGCGTAGCCGCGCACTCCGTCGTGAGTGGTGGAGATGTCGAGAAACGCGCGCCACACCGTGCTGGGGTAAGGCACGAAGGTCTGGTTCCAGATACCGCTGGCGGCGACGAGCTGCCACACGACGAAGAACACGACCAAGGACAGCAGCGGCAGAGCGGCCCGGGTCAGCCGCCCGCGCCACTTGCCGGACGGCACGACGCTGGCCGGCAAGTCGAGCTGCGGCTCGTCGGGGGCGATGTCGACGAAAACGGACACCGCGTATTGCTACCGGCATACGGCCGGCAGCTGAAGGTCTGCGCTCAGCGAGAGCGAAACTCGCTGCTGGCGACCTACCAGGTTGGGCCTGTGAAGTAGCCGTCGAATCGGATGCGTTGTTCGCGCAACACGTCGACATCTGATGGCGCGGGCCTGCGCTTTTCGTCAGTCGACATCGGTCGCACCTGCACGACCTCTCTCACTGTCACTTCCATGAATCCATGGTTTCCGGGTTTCACCGACCCGGCGTGAGTAGTCGACTACTCGAATTTGAGTTAGAGGGCTTTGAGTTCGTCGGCGACGTCGGTGACCGATTTTTTGGCGTCGCCGAAGAGCATGGTGGTGCCGTCGGCGTAGAACAGTGGGTTGTCGATGCCGGCGAAGCCGGAGTTCATCGAGCGTTTGAGCACGATCACCGATTTGGATTGGTCGACGTTGAGGATC
>DASQCE010000385.1:0-2014 GCA_035634855.1 Mycobacterium sp. | reverse complement strand
TCCTGCGCCGGGTACAGCACGGTGCCGTTCGCCTCGGACCAGGCGGCGAAGGACGCGAACAGCTCGTCGGGGTCGGCGCCCTTCGCGCGCAGGGCGGACAGGTCGCCCGAATCGTCGAGCAGGGGAGTATCGGCAGTCATCCTGAGTAACAGCGTGCCTTAGCCTCGATTTTTCACGCGGCCGGTTCGGTTCGGACGGAGCCGGTGCTGGCCGGCTTATGGGGCTGATTGTTGCATCTGGGCACGACGAGTCGGCCGGTGGCGCTCGGCGGGCGGGCGTTTCCAGGGCCGGTGGGTCCTCGGGTCGAGTGGACGGTGAACTGGGTGTCAGGTGAAGGCGGCCCGCAGTCGTTGCCATCCTTGGGAAATGGCGGTGGCCCATCGCCAGGTGGCGTCGATCCGCAACCGGATCTGTCGGGCGCCGCGGGTGATGCGGGCGGCGACGTGCAGGACTCGGTATCGGAAGGTGTCGATCTCGCTCTTGGCCAGATCCGGTTGGTTTTTGAATCCGAGCAGTTTGGTCCAGGCCACCAGATCTGTTGCGGCCATGATGATTTCCAGCCATGCCGCGTTGGCGTCGGACCGGTGGCAGGGCAGGTTGTGCAGCCCGGTGGCCTTGGCCTGGCGGATCCGGTCCTCCACCCGGGCGTGTTGGCGGTGGCGCAGTTCGAGTCCGCCGAGCTGGCCGGGCACCACCCCGGGCGCGGTGTCGGTGATGAACGCGGTGACCCGCAGCCCGTCGGAGTCGGTGAACCGTAACTGGGCTCCGGGGTGTGGGCGTTCCTTGCGCAGGATCAGCCGGGTCCCGGCGGGCCAGGTGCTCATCTCGACCAGCCCGGTGGCTTCGGCGACCCACGCGCCGTCGCGGATGTCGTCGTCGGAGTCGATCGCCGGATACCAGCTGTCGTTGGTGTTGAGGATTTCCACCGCGTCGCGCACCCGGGTGTCGACGGGGTAGCCGAAGGAGAATCCCACCCCGGCCTGCCGGCACGCGGCGGCGAACGTGTGGGTCGCACCCGCGGAATCGGAGCGCACCAGAATCTGTTGCGCGCCAGGATCGTCCGGGTTCGGCCGGTAAGCCACCGGCAGCGATTCCAGCGCCTGCTCCAGCACGGTGACGTGGTCGGCGGCGGTATTACTCCCCGCGTTGCCGGGTCGCAGCAGCCCGGCCAATGCTTCGCCACCGGCGATCTCGGGACGGTCCAGAAACACCAGCAGCGAGTGATGACCCCAGGTCCGCTTCCAGGTCGCGGCCGCGTTCTCCTTGTTGTCGGAATGGTCGATGGTGATGGTGGCATCGACATCGAGGTGCAGCCATTCACCTGCCGCCGGGGCAGCCCCGGCGGCCCACGCCGCAGCCCGCGCATGCGTGCGGGCAGCACGGATCCTGGGCAGATGCGCCGCGTCGACCCGCGAATCGACCAGCCGCCACATCGTGGTCGTCGACGCAGCGGGACCAAACACGTGTTCCCGATCACCGCAGCGCTGCCCGACGCCGTCGATGCAGTCCGCCCCGTCGGCCACCGCGGCGGCCAGATCGGCGAACACCGCACCCGGATCGTAAGTCCACGGGCCCCGATAGGTGTCGGCCAACGCGGCCGTGACCTGCGCCGACAGCCCGGTCAGGTCCGCCAACTCCCGCAGCATCCCCACCCCGGCGTGCGACACGACGCCATGACCGTCCGCGGACACTTTCACCCGGGAAACCGCTGCGCTACTCTTCACCTGCGAAGTGCCTTCCAGCCAGGTTAATCGAACCGTCGAGAAGTCCCATTATTCCTTGCAGGACAGGCACTTTCGCTTATCTACACCGCGCTATTCACGGCATTTCGCGAAAAATCGAGGCTAACAGGCACCCACACGGAGCACCCCGGGTTTATCACATGCGCGCTGAGCAGCATCGACGTGTGCTCCGTTAGATGGACGGGTGTCTACAATGACTGCACTGCAGTGGCAGTCGAGCAAACGGTAGACAGGACACTCCGTGGGGCCTTCAACCCCCCGATTTGACGTCG
>DASQCE010000384.1:0-7293 GCA_035634855.1 Mycobacterium sp. | reverse complement strand
GGAGCTGATCACCGTGCGCGGCAGGCGCTTGCTGGCCCACGCGGACGTCGTTGTCGCCGACCGGCTGGCCCCACAGGAGCTACTCGCCGAGCTGGCGCCGCAGGTCGAGGTCATCGACGCCGCCAAGATCCCGTACGGGCGCGCGATGGCCCAGCACGCCATCAACGAGGTGCTCATCGACCGGGCCAAGGCGGGCAAGTTCGTCGTGCGGCTCAAGGGCGGCGATCCGTTCGTGTTCGCGCGTGGGTACGAAGAGGTGCTCGCGTGTGCGGATGCTGGGATTCCTGTCACAGTTGTGCCGGGTGTGACGAGTGCCATAGGAGTCCCTGCTTTGGCGGGCGTTCCGGTCACCCACCGGGCCGTCACGCATGAATTCGTAGTGGTCAGCGGCCATGTCGCGCCCGGCCACCCCGAATCGTTAGTGAATTGGAATGCGCTGGCGGCGCTGTCGGGCACGATCGTTTTGCTGATGGCCGTCGAACGCATCGAGTTGTTCGCCAAGGCGCTACTGGAGGGCGGACGACCTGCGGATACTCCGGTTTTGGTGGTGCAGCAGGGCACCACGACGGCTCAGCGAACTTTGCGCGCCACGCTGGATGATGCTGCGGAACGCATCCGCGAAGACGGCATCCGGCCTCCAGCGATCATCGTGATCGGCTCCGTTGCCGCCTTCGGCGGTTAAAGGATTCTTAAGATTACTGTAAGGTAACTCGCTATGACTGCTCTCAATGACGCAGAGCGCGCAGCCATGCGCCGCGACGCCGAAGGCGGGGCAAAGCGGTCGACTCCCGTGCACGTGGAGCACACCGCTTTGGAGCGAGCGGGCAGGTCCCCGGCGTGGTTGCCGTCCCGGCGTTTCTTTGCCGCGGTCATCGCGATCGGCGGCATGCAACTGCTCGCCACAATGGACAGCACCGTCGCGATCGTCGCGCTTCCTAAGATTCAAGACGAGCTGAGCCTGTCCGACGCGGGCCGTAGCTGGGTGATCACTGCCTACGTGCTGACATTCGGCGGCCTGATGCTGCTCGGTGGTCGCCTCGGCGACACCATCGGCCGTAAGCGCACCTTCATCGTCGGAGTCGCGCTGTTCACCATCGCCTCGATCTTGTGCGGCATCGCGTGGGATGAGACCACGCTGGTCACCGCCCGGCTGCTGCAGGGCGTCGGCTCCGCGATCGCCTCCCCGACGGGTCTGGCACTGATCGCGACGACGTTCCCCAAGGGTCCGGCCCGCAACGCCGCGACCGCCGTGTTCGCCGCGATGACCGGTATCGGTTCGGTGATGGGCCTTGTGGTCGGTGGCGCGCTGACCGAGGTTTCGTGGCGGTGGGCGTTCCTGGTGAACGTGCCGATCGGCCTGCTGATGCTGCATCTGGCCCGCAAAACGTTGCGCGAGACCCATCGCGAGCGGTTGAAGCTGGACGCCACCGGTGCCGTCCTCGCCACGCTGGGCTGCACGGCCGCGGTGTTCGGCTTCTCGATGGGCCCGGAGCAGGGCTGGCTGTCGCCGGTGACGGTGGGTTCGGGCGTGGCCGCGCTGGTCTTCCTGATCGCGTTCCTCTTCGTCGAGCGCACCGCCGACAACCCTGTCGTGCCGTTCGAACTCTTCAAGGACCGCAACCGGGTTGCGACGTTCGCGGCGATCTTCCTGGCCGGCGGCGTGATGTTCACCCTGACGGTGCTGATCGGCCTGTATGTGCAGGACATCATGGGCTACAGCGCGTTACGGGCAGGCGTGGGCTTCATCCCGTTCGTCATCGCGCTCGGCATCGGCCTCGGCTTGTCGTCGCACTTGGTGTCGCTGGTCCCGCCGCGTGTGCTGGTGATCGCGGGTGGTGTGCTGGTGCTCGCCGCGATGCTCTATGGCTCGACGCTGAACGGCGGTATCCCGTACTTCCCCAACCTGGTGCTGCCGATCACCGTCGGTGGCTTCGGCATCGGCATGATCGTCGTCCCGTTGACCGTGTCGGCAATCGCCGGCGTGGGCTTCGACCAGATCGGCCCGGTGTCGGCGATCGCGCTGATGATGCAGAACCTCGGTGGCCCCGTCGTGCTGGCCGTGATCCAGGCCGTCATCACGTCGCGCACGCTGTATCTGGGCGGCACAACCGGCCCGGTGAAGTACATGGATAGCGCGCAGGTGCACGCACTCGACCAGGGCTACACCTACGGCCTGCTGTGGGTGGCCGCGGTCGCGGTGATCGTCGGCGGCGCGGCGCTGTTCATCGGCTACACCTCGGAGCAGGTAGCGCACGCGCAGGAAGTCAAGGACGCGATCGACGCCGGAGAGCTCTAGCGATTTCGGCGTGATCGGTTGCGCTCAACGTCACTGAGCACGCCGAAATCGCCGTCTCGGTAGGCTGGCAAGCCATGTCTGGCGAGGGTGGTTCTTCAGGCGCGACCGACCGCACCACGCCGCCTTCTCCGCAGCCGCTGTCGTCGTCGGTGCTGGGCATCGCGATCATCGCGATCACCGGCATGCAGTTGATGTCGACGCTCGACGGCACCATCGTCATCGTCACGCTGCCGAGGATGCAGGCCGAGCTGGACCTCTCCGACGCCGCCAAGAGCTGGGTTATCACCGCCTACGTGCTGACTTTCGGCGGCCTTCTGCTGCTGGGCGGACGTGTCGGCGACGCGATCGGTCATAAACGGGCATTTCTGTCCGGTGTGGGGGTATTCACGATCGCCTCGTTGGTATGCGGCCTGGCCACCGACGGCATCACGCTGATCGTCGCCAGGGCGGTGCAGGGCACAGGCGCCGCGGTCGCCGCCCCCACTGGCCTTGCCCTCATTGCGACGACCTACGCCGTCGGGCATGCCCGCAACCGCGCGATGGCGGTGTCCGCGGCCATGCAGGGCGTCGGCTCCGTGCTTGGACTGGTGCTTGGCGGCGCGCTCACCGTGATCTCCTGGCGCCTGGCGTTTCTGATCAATGTGCCGATCGGCATCGTCATCATCGTGATCGCGGTCTACCGGATCGGCGAAACCCATCACGAGCGCCTCAAGCTCGACATCACCGGCGCGCTACTGGCCACGCTCGGCTGCACCGCGGCGGTCCTCGTCTTCACCCAGGGCCCACCGCGCGCATGGGTCGACCCGTGGGTGATCGGCGCAGGCGTCGCCGCGTTGGTGTTCTTCGCGGCGTTTCTGGTCGTCGAGCGCACCGCCGAGAACCCGCTGGTCCCCTTCGAGGTGTTCGACAACCGCAACCGGGTGATGACGTTCGTGTCTCTGTTTCTGGCCGGCGGGGTGCTGCTCACGTTGACAGTGATGATCGGGCTGTTGGTGCAGGACGTGCTCGGCTATTCCGCGCTGCGGGCTGGTATCAGCTTCATTCCGTTCGCTCTTGCCTTCGGTCTCGGCAGCGTGCTTGCCGCCAGGATCGCGCCGTTGATCGCGCCGCGCTGGCTGATCATCGGCGGCGGCGTATTCGTCCTCGGCGCCATGCTTTACGGCTCGACACTGACCCGGACGATCCCGTACTTCCCGGACCTTTTCATGCCAATTGTGGTGGGCGGCTTCGGGATCGGGGTGATTGCGGTCATCCTTCCGCTCTGCGCGGTTGCGGAGGTGGGGCCGCGGGAGATCGGCCCGGTGTCGGCGATCACGCTGATGGTGCAGAACCTCGGCGGCCCGGTGGTGCTGGTGGTGATCCAGGCGGTGCAGACGTCGCGCACGCTGTACCTGGGTGGCACCACGGGGCCGGTGAAGGACATGTCGCCCGCGCAGCTCGACGCGCTCGGGTACGGCTACACCTACTCGCTGCTCTGGGTCGCCGGGATCGCCGTGCTGGTCGGCATCGCCGCATTCTGGATCGGTTTCTCCGCACGGCAGATCGCCGCCGCGCAGCACACCCGCGAGGCGGTGGAGGCAGGCGAGCTGTAGATACGCTGTCGCCGTGGACGATGACGCGAGGCCGACGCGACAGCAGATCTCCGACGCGGTTGACCCGGCGGGCTGGCGCCTTGTCCTCGGGGCCATTTACACAGAAGTGCCAGCGCCGTCGCTCGTCGAGGCCACCGAGGCGGCGTCACTTGCCGTTTCGGCGGTTGGCGCCGACGGACAGGGACATTTGACGGTCGACATCCGCTCGGACCGGGCCGTGCTGCGGCTGCAGTCCACCGACGTCCTCGGTGTCACCGGGCGCGACGTTCGGCTGGCGTACGACGTGTCGGGGGCACTGGCAGCCAGGGGATGGCAGGCGAGGCCGGGTGCTGTGCAGGCGCTCGAAATCGCCATCGACGCGCTCGACATCCCGTTGGTGCGGCCGTTCTGGAAGGCGATTACGGGATATGCAGACGAACCGGGGTCCGAATTGAACGCGGCGCTGGTCGACCCGACTGGGCGTGGTCCGGAAATCTGGTTCCAGCAGATGGATGCGCCGCGGCCGCAGCGCAATCGGATCCACATCGACGTGGACGTACCGCACGAGGCGGCCGGCGCAAGGATCGACGCGGCGATCGCGGCAGGCGGCCGCCTATTGTCCGATGATGCGGCACCGGCGTTTTGGGTGTTGGCCGACCCCGAGGGCAATGAGGCCTGCATCTGCACATGGCAGGGACGGGATTGACGTGACGTCGAACAGACACGAGGCACCTGAACCGCCTGACACCCTGCAGGACCGCTTTCGCGACGCGATCGCACGCATCCCATCGGCGGTGTGGGTGATCAGCGGTGCGGCGCTGACGCTGGCGGCCTCGGCGACCATGAAGAGAGCACGTCAGTATGGTGGTCGGCTGTGATCACCCGCATGTCCGAGCTGTTCCTGCGCACCCTGCGTGATGACCCGGCCGACGCCGAGGTGCCCAGCCACAAGCTGCTGATCCGCGCCGGCTACATCCGTCCGATCGGCCCTGGGCTCTACAGCTGGCTGCCCCTCGGCCTGCGCGTGCTGCGCAAGGTCGAGAAGGTCGTCCGCGACGAAATGAATGCCATTGGCGGACAAGAGATTCTGTTTCCCGCGCTGCTGCCCAAGGCGCCATATGAGGTGACCAATCGCTGGACCGAGTACGGCGACGGGGTGTTTCGGCTGCAGGACCGGCGAAAGAATGACTACCTGCTGGGCCCGACCCACGAAGAGTTGTTCACGCTGACGGTCAAGGGGGAGTACAGCAGCTATAAGGATTTCCCGTTGCTGTTGTTCCAGATCCAGACGAAGTACCGCGACGAGGCCCGGCCGCGCGCGGGCATCCTGAGGGGCCGCGAGTTCGTCATGAAGGACTCGTATTCTTTCGACGTCGACGACGAGGGGCTGGCGGCCGTCTACCTACGGCACCGCGACGCATACCAGCGGATCTTCTCCACGCTCGGTGTCCGCTACGTGATCGTCTCCGCGGTTTCCGGGGCGATGGGCGGCAGCGCATCCGAGGAATTCCTGGCCGAAAGCGAGATCGGCGAGGACACCTTCGTGCGGTGCCTGGAATCGGGATATGCCGCCAACGTCGAGGCGGTGGTCACCGCGGTGCCCGAGTCGCTGCCGATCGAGGGGCTGCCCGAGGCCAAGGTGTACGACACGCCAGGCACTCCGACGATCGCCACCCTGGTCGACTGGGCCAACAGCGCCCTGGACCGCGAGGTCACCGCCGCCGACACGCTGAAGAACGTGGTGCTCAAGATGCGTCAGCCCGGCGGCCACTGGGAGTTGCTCGCGGTGGGCGTGCCGGGGGACCGCGAGGTCGACGAGAAACGGCTGGCGGCCGCGATCGATCCGGCGGAATACGCGCTGCTCGACGAGGCCGACTTCGCCAAGCACCGCTTCCTGGCGAAGGGCTACATCGGGCCGAAAGCGTTGCTGGCCAACGGAGTTCGCTATCTTGTCGATCCGCGAGTGGTGGACGGCACGTCATGGATCACCGGCGCCGACGAGCCAGGCAAGCACGTGGTTGGCTTGGTCGCCGGCCGTGACTTCACCGCTGACGGCACCATCGAGGCCGCCGAAGTGCGCGACGGCGATCCGTCACCCGACGGCGCAGGCCCGCTGGTTTCGGCCCGCGGGATAGAGATTGGCCACATCTTCCAGCTCGGCCGCAAGTACACCGCCGCTTTTCATGCCGACGTGCTTGGCGAGGACGGCAAGCCGGTACGCCTGACCATGGGTTCCTACGGCATCGGCGTGTCCCGGCTGGTGGCCGTGATCGCTGAACAGCACCATGACGAGCTGGGGCTGCGGTGGCCGTCGCCGGTGTCGCCGT
The DNA here is from genome assembly GCA_035634855.1 of Mycobacterium sp. Lineage (GTDB taxonomy): Bacteria > Actinomycetota > Actinomycetes > Mycobacteriales > Mycobacteriaceae > Mycobacterium. Next base: position 1,099 of record DASQCE010000384.1, on the reverse strand, counting down.
TCGACGCCCACGTGGTGATCGCTAACAAGGACGACGCGGCCCGTGTAGGTGCCGTGGAGTTGGCCGCCGGGCTGGACCGGCTGGGCGTGGAGGTGCTGCTCGACGATCGGAAGGCCTCACCCGGCGTGAAGTTCAAGGACGCCGAGTTGCTTGGGGTGCCGTGGCTCGTCGTGGTCGGTCGGGGCTGGGCCGACGGCGTGGTCGAGTTGCGCAACCGGTTCACCGGTGAGACGCGGGAGATCGCCGTCGAGAACGCGGCGGCCGACATCTTCGCGGCGGTCGCGGGTTAGCGCCAGCTGGACCCACACCGCAGGTAGGGGAACGCACAAGCACCTCGACACGCCGAAAATTGGGTGGCTTTTGCGACTGCTCGCGGTTACTCCGAACCGCCGGGGAAGGCGACGGTGATCGGTGAGATGCCCAGCACCCGGCTCCATCGGGCCGCTGTGACCGCGCACTGCGTCAGTGCCGTCACCGCGAACGCCCGGTCCTGCTCGTCGGTCGCCTGCTCGAGCACCGCGCGCCATGCGACGGCGGCGTCTTCTTCCATCCGCACCGCGAGGTTGGCGGCGTCGGTCGGGTTGTCGACCTCGATCGGCAGCTGGTATCCGGCTGCGGGCAGCGGCGGGTCGACGGACCGGGCCTTAAGGATTGCGATGGCGCCCTCACGCCGGTCCCGGTGCTCGGCGATTGCGGCCGACACCAGGCCGTTGACGTCAGGAGTCGAGTGCGCCGACACCAGCCCGTAGCCGTAGATGGTCGCGTGTTCGGTGGCGATCGCGTCGAACAGGGCGCCGTTCGCCGCGTCCGACGGCCGTCCGGGGGCGGTGGGTTCGGCCGCCCTCGACGACGTGGTTGTGGCGGTCGTCGAGGGGGTGGTCGCGGCCGAGGTGGTGGGCGTCGGCTCAGGAGAGGTCATTGCGCTGCCTTCGGCGGCACCAAAGCGACCGTATAGCCTGCCGTGCACGACGCGGCGATCGAGCCCAGCAGGCCCGCGCGATAGCCGGACTGCTTGACCGCCAATTGTCCGGCGCTGTCGGCTGACTCACGCAGGGCCGCGATCACCTCCTCGGTGGTGGGCGCCTTCGCCGGTTGAGCG
>DASQCE010000383.1:0-20195 GCA_035634855.1 Mycobacterium sp. | reverse complement strand
GCCGCAGCCCCCGAGACCTACGCTTATTGCCGTGAGGCAAATCCTGCTGCGGGCAGTTGTGCTTCTTGGATCGTGGGCGATCGGACTACTGGTGGCGGCGTGGGTTGTTCCCGGTGTTTCGTTATCGGTGTCGGGGTTCATCGTCGGCGTAGTGGTGTTCTCGGTGGCGCAGGTGATTCTGTCGCTGTTGATCTTGAAGTTGCCCCATGGGTATGCGTCGCTGCTCCTCGGGGGCGCCGGCCTGGCATTGACCATCGTCGCGTTGAGTCTCGCCTCGGTAGCAACTCACGGGCTCACCATCCACGGCACTGCATCCTGGGTGGCCACAACGGTCGTGGTGTGGCTGGTGACTACGGTCGGGGCAATTTCACTGCCCGAGCTGTTCGCCCGCGACGACGTCGGCTCGACCTGACCAAATCGAGGCGGACGCACGTCACAGCCACGTATTCGCGACACCGTGCAAATTCGGCTACAGCCTCTGGAGCGCCGCGCGCAACCTTCTCCAACGAGCGCGCACCGCTGTCGGCCCGGCGCGTTTTCGATGAGGTGTACGCACCGTCGACGTTGGTATCTTCTTGCGCGAGTTCAGGTTCGGGGCGCCAATACTAGTCGTGATGACGATGGCCGCACCGGCGGCGCTGCGGTAGCGCGGCCAACAGATTCCATCGACGTTTGAGCCGCTGGTCATCGGCAGAAGTTCTGCATTTCGCCGGGTTCGCCGAATGAGTAGGATTGTTTTCTCATCCGACGACGGAGGGAGACGTGATGGGAGACACGCATCACGATCCGACGGATCATTCCCGGACCACACAGCCGCACGCCGGTATCGCGATGAAGGACAATTTCTTCTGGCCCGGGTTGATCCTGCTGGCCGTGGCAGTGTTCGGCCTGATCAGCACGGCGGCAGCCGCCGCCTACCGACATTACGAGTGGCTCGCCACGACAGTGCTCATCGCCGTGCTCGGAACGGTCGCTGGGGCGCTATGGCTCGTCGTGGAGCATCGCCGTGTGACCCGCATCGATGAGCAGTTGGTACGCCGCACACCCCGATAGTCGGCCGCGGCCGAACTCGGCGTCGCCTCAGTAGCCGCCGACGGGGCAAGGACCGCGAGCGCGTTGGCAGCTAGCGCGATGCCCGGAATCGGAAGCGCCACAAGTGGTCTCGACCGCTGCCTAAATGGTCGATGACATCAGAAGCCCTGTAAAACAGCCGCCGGGAGAGGTGTGCGACACGCTCTCTGCGATGGCTCGGCGAGGACGGGAAGTTCTGTTATTGCGTCCGAGTTCATAGGGTTGGAGACAAGTCCCAACAGGAACGAGGCACTACCCATGACCGCAGATTTGCCTGATAGTGCGCTGGAACTGCGTTCGACGGTGACATCGCAGGGCACGCTGGAGCTCTCACTACACGAAGTCCCCGTTCCAACCCCCGCCACCAATGAGGTGTTGGTGCGCGTGGAAGCCTCGCCGATCAACCCGTCGGACTTGGGCGTCCTCATCCCCGGTGCGGACATGACTACTGCGACGGTGGAGGGCACACCGGAACGCCCCATCGTCACAGCATCGTTGGGAGCCGGCGCGTTGGCAGGGCTTTCGGCGCGAATCGACAAACCACTTCCGGTGGGTAATGAGGGTGCCGGCACAGTGGTCGCGGCGGGCCAGTCGTCAGCGGCGCAGGCTCTGCTGGGGAAAACGGTGGGAATTGCGGGCGGCGGGATGTATACGCAGTACCGAGTGGTTGACGCTGCCGCGTGTCTGGTTTTGCCGTCGGGGGCAACGGCGAAGGACGGGGCGTCGTCGTTCGTCAATCCCTTGACGGCTCTCGGAATGCTGGAAACCATGCGCCGCGAAGGTCATTCCGGCCTGGCGCACACGGCGGCGGCGTCGAATCTTGGCCAGATGCTCGTCAAGCTCTGCATCGCCGACGGGGTGCCGCTCGTCAACATCGTCCGCAAGCCCGACCAAGAGGAGTTGCTGCGCTCGCTCGGCGCAGTCCATGTCTGCAACACAACATCGCCGACGTTCACGACCGATCTCGTGGAAGCTTTCAAAGTGACGTCCGCGACGCTTGCGTTCGACGCCACGGGTGGAGGAACGCTGGCAAGTCAGATCCTCAACGGCATGGAGGAAGCAGCCAACTCGACAGCGGCCGAGTACTCCCGGTATGGGTCGACCGTCCACAAGCAGGTGTACATCTACGGCGGACTCGATACCAGTCCGACGATCCTCACCAGGAACTTCGGCATGGCATGGGGTGTTGGCGGGTGGCTGCTCACCCCGTTCCTTCAGAACGCCGGGGCTGAGATCGTTGGTCGGCTGCGAGCCCGGGTGGCTGCCGAGCTCACCACGACGTTCGCGAGTACCTACACCCGGGAGGTTTCCCTCTCCGGCATGCTCCGGCCCGATGCGTTCAACAGCTACGTCAAGCGAGCGACCGGGGAGAAGTTCCTCGTCACCCCGCAAGCGCTCCCGTAGCTGGCCTGGAACGCGGCGATGGACCTCGGTTACGGTCAGAGATCCTTGATCGCAGGCCGTGCGACCCGTGGTCGAATCGTCGCCACTCCTGCGTATTTGGCGCCGTCAACGGCGCTCGGTGAGCACATCCGCTGGCCGGGTGTTTCTAGCGGCGCGGCGCCGGTGGCGATGCGGTGAAGATCATGAGCGGCGTCGGGATGTCTGCGACACATCCGACCACTCTGGCCGGGACAGATGGGTTCGTGCGATGCGGTTGGGTCACCGAGGTTGACACGGACTTGACCGAATACCACGACAGAGAGTGGGGCACACCTGTTCACGCTGAAGCAGATTTGTTTCAGGCGTTGGTGTTGACCTATTTCGAAAATGGGCTGTCCTGGGCGGTCGTTTTCAACAAGCGTGAGGCACTGCGTCGGGCGTTCGCTGACTTCGAACCCGCTGCCGTGGCGACGATGACCGATCGCGACGTCGACGTCTTGATGAAAGACCACACGATTATCCGCAACCGCGCCAAAATCGCCGCGACCGTGCACAATGCCCGGCTGCTGACAGCGATGTCGCTGAACGAGATCGCCTGGCAATACCGACCCGGCCAACGGCATCCACTCCGGCAGTGGAGCGACGGCAGGGCGCAGAGCCCCGAGTCAGAGCAGCTCGCAACTGAACTGCGGCGCAGAGGTTTCCGGTTCGTCGGCCCTGTGGTGGCTCATTCGTTCATGCAGACGGCCGGCATTGAGAACGGGCACTTCGACGGCTGCTTCCGCGCGCCACGGGCCGATTGAGCCCGCCGATGGGCCGGACATGGGGGACGAGCAAGCCTGCACCCGGCATCGCCACCGTTACGTCGCGTCAGACCCGCCTGTGATGTCTTGGGTTGCGTCACGAAACTTTCTGCAGACGCGCTTTCAAGCTTGCAGCCTCTTTCTGCAGACGCCCTTTCAAGCTTGCACTCCTGAGCATCCGAATGGCCAGGTTCGTGGACGTCAGCATGGGGATCACCCCGAGAAACGTGCGCTCGGATGGTGTGGCTCCGTGCAAGTGTTCAAGGCTGCCGAACACGTAGAAGCATCCGATGCTGAACAAGGCAGCGGGGATGGAGTAGGCCATCAACGATCGGCGATCGGAAACAACCTGCCTCGCAAGAGTCAACTCGTCCGTCGACATCGGCTGGCGTTTGCGCAACTTCCGCAAGACCGCGAAGATGCTCCCAACTTCCTCGCTCATCGGAGCGTTCTTCCGATTCAACAGCCTGTTGGTGAACACGAAGGCGATTGTTGCGAATACGAATACGAGCACCAATGCGATGATCGTCAGGATTCCGAAGAGGCTCGAAGTCGTCATGTCACACCTCTCATCGCTGCCCGTAGCGGACGGGAGCGCACCAGTGTCGGCCACCAGAACCACGGTCCGAGGATTCGCAGGATGCACGGCACGACGAACGAACGCACGATCAACGTGTCGAGAAGAAGGCCGATGCATACGGTCGAACCCACCTGACCGATGGTTCTCAGATCGCTCGTGAGCATCGCCAGCATGGTGAACGCGAACACCAATCCCGCGGATGTCACCACGCCACCCGTGCTTCCGAGCGCGCGGATGAGGCCGGTGTTCAATCCGGCCTTCGTCTCCTCTTTGACTCGGGCGATCAGCAACAGGTTGTAGTCCGAGCCGACCGCCACCAGGATGATGAACGTGATCGGTAAGACCAGCCAGTGAAGGTGCAGGCCGATGAGGTGCTGCCAGACGAGGACGGAAAGACCGAATGCGCCGGCGAAGGAGAAGGCCACCGTGCCTGGAATGACCAAGGCGGCCATCAGACTTCGCGTGATGAACAACATGATCAGGAAGATCAGCACGAACGCGGCGATCGCCACGATGAGTAGATCGGAAGCGGCGTACTCCTTGATGTCTTTGTTGTTCGATGCCGCGCCGCCGATGTAAATCCTGGAGCCGGCCAACGAGGTCTCTTTCAGCGCTGATTTGATGGCTTCGGGGAACGCTTCGACGTGTTCGATACCTTCGGGGCCCATGGCATTTCCCTCGTGGGTGACGATGAACCGGGCCGCCTTGCCGTCGGGCGACATCATGAGCGTCATACCGGTCTTGACGTCTTCGTTGTCGAAGGCTTCTCTGGGGATGTAGAAGAAGTCATCGCTGCGGGACTGGTCGAAATCGTTTCCCACGTTGATCATGTCGTCGAATGTCTGGTCGGTCTGTGCGGACTGCAAATGTGAGGGGCCGTACGAGTTGACGAGGACAGCCTGTAGCGCCTCCGTCTGGTCGGTCATGATCTTCAACTGCGTGATCATCTGCGGCAACAGCCTGTCGATGGCCTCGAGGGAGGTGACCGCGTTCGCGATCTGAGCGTCAAGGCTGTCGATGCCGTCGAGCGCGTCGAACAGCGATCTAAATGCCCAGCACAGCGGGATGTCGAAACAGTGTGGCTCCCAATAGAAATAGTTCTTGAGCGGCCTTAGGAAATCGTCGAGATTCGCGATTTCGGAATTCATCTGATCGGTGACTTGCTGCAGATCTTCCATGGTGAGGACCGTCGCGTGCAGCTCATCCGACATCTTTTGCGTGAGGTCGATCACCTTGTTCAGGATCGTCACGGAGTCCGCCTCGATCTGGGCCTGCTTGTCGGTGTTGGCGTTCTGCTGCTCGGCGAATGGGAGCTGTTGGCCGCTCCCGCTGCCTTGTGTGGTGAACAGGTAGGGAAGCGTGGCATGTTCCAGTGGTCGGCCCAGGGGCCTGGTGATGCTCTGCACCATCGCGACGCCGGGAAGTCGAATGAGACTCTTGGCCACTCGGTCCAACGAGATGAAGTCGGCCGAGTTACGCATATCGTGGTCCGACTCGACCATCAGCATCTCGGTGAACAGCTTGCTCTGCGAGAAGTGCCGGTCCGATGCCGCAAAACCTTGATTGGCAGAGGCATTGGCCGGCTGGTAGGCACGGTCGTCGTAGTTCACCCGGTAGGTGGGCACGAAGATCGCCCCGATCATGACGACGGCGCTACTGGCCGCGAGGATCGGCACCGGCCACCGCACCACGCTTGCCCCGATCCGCCGATACAGGTGTGCCTTAACCAGCCGTCTCGGGTCAAAGAGCCCGAAGAGGCTGCCCACCGTCAACAAGGCCGGCCCGAGCGTCAGCGCAGCCGCGATGGTGAACAGCATGCTGATGGCAACCGCTGGCCCCATGGTGTGGAAGTAGTTGAGCCGCGCGAAACTCAAGCAGTAACCCGCCCCTGCGATCGTCAGCCCCGAGCCAATGATGATGGGGGTGACGCCCCGGTACGCGGTGTAATACGCCTCCTCCCGGCTTTCGCCTGCCTGCCGGGCCTCCTGATAGCGACCCAGTAAGAAGATGCCGTAGTCCGTCCCCGCTCCCAGGGTCAGTGCGACGACGATGTTCACGGCGAATGACGAGAGCTCGATGAACCCGAAATGTCCGAGGGTGGCGATAACTCCCTTTGCGACCAGCATCTCGATCAGAACGCTGGCCAGGGGCACCAGCAGAGTGCTGACGGAGCGGTAGACCAGGAGCAGCATGACGACGATCAGGATGATCGTCACAATCGTGATGTTGTTCAAGCTCGAATTCGCAATGTAAAGCGTGTCCGAGGCGAGCGGCGCCGCGCCGCTGACATAGACCTTGAGTCCGGGCGGCGGGGTGTCCTTCGCGACGAGGTCACGAACGGCGTTAACGGACTGATTCGCTTGAATTTGGCCGATATCGCCTGCAAGACGCAAAAGTACGTACGTGGCCTTGCCGTCGACGCTTTGCGCTCCGGCGGCGGTGATCGGCTTCCCCCACAGATCCATGACGTATTGCACGTGCTGTGTGTCTTGCTTCAGCCGCTGCATCAAATCGTCGTAGTACTGGTGGTCTCGGTCGTCCAACGGTCGGTCGGCTTCCAACACGACCATGGTCAAGCTCGTGGACGTGGACTCGTGGAACTTCTTACCGATCTGCAGCATCGCTCGCTGCGACGGCGCGTAGGTCGGGACCATCGGCCCCGCGAGTTCTGCTGCGACGTCCTCGACCTTCGGCATAAAGGTGTTGGTCGTTACGGCAAGAAGCGCCCAAAACACGATGATCGGTATAGCGAGGATGCGTACCGCTCTCGCGACGAACGGACGGTTCGCCCGATGCTCGCTCACGCGGATTTCACTCTGCAGGTGACGTCTGCGTCCTGATGGGTGTCCGATTGTTCATCGCGGACAACGCCATTCACCAGCATCCGACAGCCGACCTGACCCCCATGAACCTGCGCCGAGATACTGCCAGACACCACGGTGAGTGTGGTCGTCTCCGTGTGCGACCACGGCAAAGTCGTGAGATCAACCTTGTGCGGATGCCCGTCGATGTCGACATAATCCAGCATCCCGCCGTCCCCGATGTTGCCGAACAACTCATAGGTGAGTTGTTTGGGAGTGAACTCCTCAGGTGCTTGGGGACCATTGACAGCGATGACAGGCCCCGGAGCGGACATCTGATGCACCTTCCACATGCACACCGCACCCACAGCGATCACAACGACGGCAACCAAAGGTAGCCAGACTTTCTCCAGGACGGCTCTGCCGACTGAACGTTGGCTCACTCGATCACCTCCGGTCCCGGACTTTGTGTTCTCGCTCCGGGCCCGACTTTTGGGCAAGGCAGACCCGACCACGGCTATATCAACTAGGTTGATACATGGCCGTGCAAGACGCTACCAGCACTGGGCCGGAGTGCGAACACGAGGCGTGCGGACCGTACCGCTGGATTGGTGGCATGCACCAGGGCCCGATCGCCGGTGGGCATGCTGGTCGGAGAAGTCATCGTCGACGATGGCGCCTGGTCGTCCCAGACCTCGTGGAGCGCGTGCCTTGGGGCTGAACTGCACCGGCTGATCCCGCGGCGCTCGGGCCGCCGTATGGCCCCAGCGCGCAGAGGACCCGCGTAACGACATCAGGGAATCGTTACGCCAGTTCAGGACTCATTTCCGCTGGTTGAGAGAAGCGCGAAGGGTCATCGTATGAATGACTGACCTCGCACCCAATTCTTTGTGTACTTGTCGACAATGTGCAATTTGTCTATGATGGGCTCAGCGGCTGTTTGAGGCCGCGGCGGCCGCTAATCTGCCGCTTCCCTGCAAATACTCAAGGACATGAAGATGACGAAGAAGCTCAGCGGCATTCTGGCGGCCGTCTCGACCCCGTTCGGCGCTGACGGCCAGGTGGACGAAGGGCGGTTGCGCGACCACGTTGACTTTCTGATCGACAACGGACTGCATGGGCTTGTTCCATGCGGTAGTACGGGCGAGTTCGCCGCGTTGACTGTCGAAGAGCGCAAGCGGGTCAACGAGATCGTCATCGCGCAGGCAGCGGGTCGAGTGCCAGTGGCGCCGCAGACGGGGTCGACTCGGACGGCTGAGGCTGTGGAGTTGTCTCAGCACGCCGCTGCTGCCGGCGCCGACGCCGTGCTGGTGGTTCAGCCGTTCTACGAGGCGCCGACCCGCCGAGAGGTCATCGAGTACTTCGCTACCGTCGGTGAGGCCGCCGGGATTCCCGTCATCGCGTACAACCTGCCGGGGGTAACCGGGATGAACCTGGACCGCCCGTTCTACCGGGAACTACTGGAACGCACCGACGCCGTGAAGTACATCAAGGACACGTCGGGTTCCATCGAGCAGGCCTTTGACCTGATCTTCAACCTCGGCGAGGCCATCGACACCTTCGTCGGCTGGGACACGATCGTGTTGCCCGCGTTCTCCGCTGGCGCCGCCGGCTCGATTTGGGGTGCCCCGAACTTCGCTCCGAAGGAATGTGTAGCCATCTATGAGCTCGCGAAGGATGGCAAGACAGCTGAAGCGTTCGAAATCTTCAAGCGGCTGTGGAACGTCCTCGACTTCCTGGGCAAGGAGGGCTACGCGGTGTCGACGAAAGCCGTCGCGCAGGCGGTCGGCGTGGACCTGGGCGTCCCGCGTGCCCCATACGGGGAACTGGAGCCCGAGAAGCTCGACGAGCTGCGCAAGCTGATCGCCGACACCGGCCTGAACTACTCGTAATTTCACGCAGGGAACGCGTCGCCAGGATCAAGCTTGCAGCCGCGCTCCTGGCAACGCTGCCCCATGATCTAGAGGATCCGTTACGGCGGCGTGAGACGAGCCGTCATGCCTACATAGAGGAATGGTGGAGGACCGGTGCGTTTCAGCCGAATGGTCAACGTGGTGAAGTGCCACGTAGGCGGCGAGGTCAATAACGTCGTCACCGGCGGAATCGGCGACGTCGCGGGCGCGACAGTGTTCGAGAAGATGAAGTACTTCCGCGACCACGATGACGATCTACGCAAACTGCTGCTGCACGAACCCCGCGGCGCGGTCACCCATTGCGTGAACTACATCGTGCCGGCCACCGATCCGCAAGCCCGGCTGGGCTACGTGATTGCCGAGTCCACCGAATATCCCGCGATGTCAGGGTCGAACACCATGTGTGTAGCGACCGCGTTGCTGGAGACCGGCATGATCCGCATGGTCGAACCGGTGACCGAACTCGTACTCGAAGCGCCCGCTGGCTTAATCCGAATCCGGTGCACCTGCCACGACGGCAAGGTCACCAGCGTCGAATTCGAGAACCAGCCGGCGTTCGCCTACTGCCTGGACGCGCCGCTGGAACTCGAGGGCTACCCCACTCTGACCGCAGATGTCGCCTGGGGCGGCATGGCATACGTGTTGGCGCAGGCGTCCGTACTCGGCATCGGACTAACCCCTGATGAAGCATCTGATCTGTGTGAGCTTGGGCAGCGGCTCAAAGGTGCGGCGGCAGAACAGATCCCGGTGAAACACCCGGTTAACCCCGAATTCGCTGGCATCACTCAAACCGAGTTCGTCGGTCCGTTGCACCGCCGCGACGGCGTCCTGACGTCACGCAACGCGGTCGTCGTATCACCCGGGCGCCTGGACCGCTCACCGTGTGGCACCGGCACGTCAGCGCGGTTGGCGGTACTGAAAGCCCGGGGGCTCATCGAGGTGGGTGAGACCTTCGTCCATGAGTCTGTGATCGGATCGATCTTCGGTAGCCGAATCGACCGTCTGACCACCGTTGGCCCGTACGACGCTGTCATTCCCCGAATCAGCGGACAGGCCTACATCACCGAGATCAGCCAGGTCGGGCTGGACCCAGCCGACCCTTTCCCGACCGGTTACGTGCTGTCTGATACCTGGCCGACTGATAACTGAGCCCAATCGGGTACACCGAAATAATGCAGTATCCCGATTTCGACCCGACCGACGTTCAGTGGCGTATCCGCTCTTATCAGGACGTATGGGATGAACTGTTGGCCCGTAACCCCCGCGGGCGAGCGCTCGTGGTGGGTATCGACGGCCACAGCGGATCGGGCAAGACCACGCTGGCGCGGGGGTTGGCAGCGCTGGATCGCAACACGGCGGTCGTTCACACAGACGATCTGGCCTGGCACCACTCGTTCTTCGGGTGGGGAGAGCTGCTCATCGATCATCTGCTCACCCCGGCGCGCGAGGGCCACCTACCGATCAACTATCGCCCGCCCGCATGGGTCCGGCGTGACCGAACAGGGGCGATCACTATTCCCGAAGGTACGTCGGCGGTTTTGGTCGAGGGCGTCGGTGTGGCGCGCCGCGAGGTTCGGCCATGGTTGGACGTGGTGGTGTGGGTACATGCCCGCCCCGAGGTCGGCCGTCGGCGTGTCATCGCCAAGGGAGTCGATACCGAAGAGTTCGTCGACGATTGGATGAACGAGGAGAACGTGTTCCTGGCCGAACACCGACCGTGGGACGTCGCCGACGTGGTGGTGGCCGGCGAGTTGGGACAACCCGCCCTGACAGGCCGTTATGGGAACGTGGTTACCGCCTCGGGGCCGGTTTAGGTGACGAAGCGGCTGTAGTGGCCGGGCTGCGCAACGTTCCATGCGTCGATGCGCACGGGCCGGATGAGGATGACGTCAGTGCCCATCCCAGGCGCCGGTGGCGGACGCTCGGAAAGCTCAGCCATACCCCGTATTTGGACTCCGCGGGCCCCTGCGGCATCGGAACCCTGAAGAGGGGCGGTCTCGTCGTCGACTATCAGGGACACCCTGGGGTCGCGCCGGATGTTGCGGTATTTCTGGGAATCACGTATTCGGGGGCCGCCGATCTCGATCGCTCCGCCATCGGCGTCGATGCGAAACGACACAGGATGAATTTGCGGTGCGTCGCCCGCACCGATAGTGACCAGCCTGCCGTCCCGCCGAGCAGCCAGATATCGGTACTCGTCAGCGGTGAACACAGCGTCTCCGCCCATTTCGGGCCACGCTACCTTGTGCGCGGCGACGTCGTCCACACGCCAGATGTCAATGTCGCCGTCGATGAAGCACACCATCCAGCACAGTCCCGATGCAGAAGGCACGGTCATGGCGATCTGCGTCCATGGCGTAAAGCGTTGCGGGGCACGGTCTTCGCGGCGGCGTACATATTGACGTGCCGCTGACTGCGGGTCGGCTACATGCTCGGCGACGTCCCCGACGGGGCGAGAGTTTTGACTGCCGCTCATGACAGGTTGACGATGACCTGCTTGAGTTGAGTGAATTCCTCAAGACCCGCAGTGCCGCCCTCGCGGCCGTAGCCCGAACCCTTATATCCGCCTAGTGGACCTTCGGGGCCGACCGCCATGTGGTTGTTCACCCACACCACGCCGGCCTGCACAGCGTTGACCGTGCGTAGTGCACGGCCGATGTCGCGCGTCCACACCGAGGCCGCCAGCCCTTGATCGACGGCGTTGGCTTTGGCGATCGCGTTGGCTTCGTCGGTGAACGTCTGCACGGTGGCCACCGGCCCAAAGATCTCCTCCTGCACCAGTTCGTCGTCCTGACTCACGCCGGTGATCAGCGTGGGTTCGAAGAAGAAGCCTGGCCGATCGACGGCGTTGCCGCCGGTGACGACCTGCGCGCTCGACGGGCGGCCGTCGACGAGCTTGACGACTCGGTCCCGTTGCCGCTGCGAAATCAACGGTCCCAGAACCGTTTCGGGGTCCGAGGCGTCACCGACTTTGGCAGCTTGCAGGCTATTGGCAAGAGCGGTGACGAACTGGTCGTGGACCTTCTCGCTGACCAGCAGGCGAGTCGAGGACATGCATTCTTGGCCGGCGTTGAACAGTACTCCGTTGGTCAGGATCGGGAGTGCTGCCTGCAGGTCGATGTCGTCATAGACGATGACTGGAGCGTTGCCGCCCAGTTCGAGGATCAGCCGCTTGGGTGCGCCACCGGCTGCTGCGGCGATGGTTCGTCCGGCTGCGGTGGAGCCGGTGAAGGACACCAGGTTGACCTCAGGGTGGCGCACGAGAGCGTCGCCGATGACGCCGCCCGTTCCGTGAACGACGTTGAGCACGCCCGCAGGCAGTACTTCCTGCGCCAATTCGACGAACCGCGTCGTGGCCAGCGGGGTCAGTTCGGCGGGCTTGATCACCACCGTGTTGCCCGCAGCCAGCGCCGGCCCGAGCTTCCAAACCGCTTGCCACAGAGGGAAGTTCCACGGCGTGATGCCCAAGACGACGCCCAGGGGTTCGCGGCGCACGTAACTGGTGTTGTTCTCGACGAACTCCCCCGCTGCCTGACCGGCCAGTGTGCGGGCGGCGCCTGCGAAGTGACGTAGCGCGGCAGCGATCCCGGGCAGTTCGTCACCACGGGCCACAGTGGTCGGCTTACCCGCGTCGAGGGTCTCCAGGCGGGCGAGATCGTCGATGTTCTCCTCGATCACCCCGACGAGTCGATGCAGCAGCTCGGACCGGGCGCCGGGAGTGCGCGCCGCCCACGCCGGGAATGCTGCGCGGGCGGCCGCGACCGCACGGTCACCGTCTTCAACTGTCGATTCGTTGAGCTGGGTGAGCACCTCGCCGGTGGAGGGATTGAAGATCTGGCGGATCTCGCCGGAGGATCCGTTGACCGCCTTGCCGTCGATGACGTTGGTGACCGTCAGTGGGGTCGTCATGGTGAAGTTGCCCTTTCTGGGGAAGATCTGTCGTATCGGTGGACGCCGTGTCGGCTTAGAGATGCCCGGAGGCAGTGTCGATTGACTTGCCGCGCCGACTCGTCGGGATGCACAGGTACATGACCGCGCCGGCGGCGATGACTCCCAGCATGCCGAGCCCGACGTGCGCGGGATCCGACGACACCAGCAGCGCACACAGCACGATGGACCAGACGATTGCAACCACGAAGATCGCCGGGCTCGCCTTCCCGTAGCGCCATGGCCGCTCCGGCAGCTTGTTGCGGAGTAGACCCCAGAGGCCGACCGACACGACCACGCCGTAGGCCAGTGCCCAAGCAATCGCAGTCATCGCTGCCAGCACCGACAACAGCGAAGACCACAGCGCGAATAGCACCGACAGCACGAATACTGTCAGCGTGGCGTTGATCGGGATCCGCTGGCTGCTGACCTTGCGCATCCAGCCCGCGGCTGGGATCTGACCGTCACGGGCCTGCGACCACAGGACCCGAATCCCTGTCAGCTGCACCATCACCTGGCAGGCGAAAAACGCCAGCATTGCGACGGCCTCGATGACGTTGGCAAAGGCGGAGCCAACTGAGGTGGCCAGGATGTCTTTGACCGGCAGCGCGCTGTTCATGATCGCGGGCAGATCCTGGATGGCCAGCATCAGCAGCCCGATCAAGATGACGCCAACGATGTAGGAGGACACGTTGGCCATCACCGAGGCCGCGGTCGACGACCTCGACCTCGCCGGAGCGTACGACATGGAAGTGGGACAGGGGTGGCTCACCGGCGGTGATGATGATGGTGCCCGCGGTGAAGTACTCCACTTCGACCAGTCGAGCTAGCGCCTCCAGATCGGATGCGTCGAGTTCGTCGTAGGGGGACTGGCTGCCGAGAAAGTCGACGTACTCACGCATCCTTGGCGGTTCTGAGTTCAGCCTCGGCGCGCGGGAGGCCACCGTGCACGTGGCGGTCGATTTCGGCGGTGATCGCGTCGAGGTCGCCGGTATCGATGATCGACAGCAGCCGCTGATGGTCAGCCACCATGTCGTGCAGATCGGCGAAAAGCTGATGATCGGCGGAAAAGAACAGTTGCAGCTGCGCCTCCCAGCCTTTCCACAAATCCAACAGCAGCTGGTGGCCGGACAGCTCGTAGAACGCCCGATGAAAGGCCATATGGGCATCGATCGTCGCGGCCGGATCGTTGTCGTCCGCACCGAGAGCCATGTCTTCCAGAATCCGTGTGGATCCGCGTAGGTGGGGCAGTGCAAGTTCGATGGCGTAGGGCTCTAGGCGTTTGCGCAGGCTGGCGATCTCGGCAATCGATTCCTGGGTGACTTCGGCGACGAATGCGCCCCGGTAGGGGATTTTGTCGACGAGCCCTTCCTCGGCGAGCAGGCCAAGAGCTTCGCGCAGCGGCGCGCGGCTTACACCGAGGTCGGCTGCGAGATGGGTTTCCCGTAGCTGGCTGCCGGGCTTGAGCCGACCCTCCAGAATGGCATTGCGGATCACCAGAGCCACCGATCCCGGCGTGGTCCGCTGCGTGATCCGGCCCAAGGAAACCCCATCGCGGCTGGCGCCCGCAAGTGTCGACGCCGCCCCTTCAAAAACTGGCTCCGCCATCAGATTTCCTTCCCGCCCGGACCTACGCGCGGCCGACGCGTGCATTGAAAGTTGTTCTGCCTAATTGTCGACAATAGTCCAGGAATCCAGGGCGAGGACACGACGTGTCGCGTGGCTGCCGGCCGCATCGTGACTGCACCAGTTGCGATGCTGTGCAGCCAGCGCCGGAAGTGTCGCCGGAATCGTGTCATTCGCCGGCGGCCGAGATGTAGATCGGTCCGCGTTCCAGCACAGGGTCGAGGATGCCGGTCTCGAGTTCGTTGGCTGCATCTTCGAGCCCGGCCGGATCGCGGTGCTGGCCGGGATAGCCGATGAGCTCCTTGACTTGGGGGGTCATGAAGTATGCGCCGGCGATGATCGACGACAACGGGTCGAACGTGAACTTGTCATTCGCCCACATCTGCTTCAGCGCGCCGCGCAGCTCATCGTCGCCGACGTCGGCCAGGTCGTTGACGGCTTTGACGACCGCGTCGAAGACGTCGGCGCGGGCGGCGAAGGCCAGCTCCAGATAGGGCAGAAACTGTTCGGCGTCACTGGCTTTCGGGTTGGGCCCAGCGGCCGGAATCAGTGTGTCGGCGATGCGCAGCAGTATGTCGTGTTCCCGGTCAGTCAGGGGCCGTGGCGGCTTGGTGTGCCGCGGTGGCACCGACAACCGTCGATCCGATGATGTGGTCATGACTGTGCCTTTCGGGCAGAGACCTGTTCGACGACTTTCTTGCCCGCCCGCAACGCCAAGGCGCTGATAGTGCAGGTGGGGTTCGCCGAACCAGAAGTGACGAAGATGCTGCCGTCGGCGATGTAGAGGTTGTCGACGTCGTGGGTCTTTCCGTAGGAATCCACGACCGATGTTGCGGGGTCGTGACCCATGCGGGCGGTGCCCAGCAAATGACCCGGCTGATCGATCCAGAGCTCTTGAGTGATGACGTGGGCGGCGCCCGCTGCCTCGTGGGCCTCGACCATCCGCTCCACCGTGAATTTCAGCAGTCTGCGGGTGTTGTCGCTGATCCGGTATTCGATTTTCGGGGCAGGGAGCCCGTCGGGGTCGACAAGTTTGGTCGACAGGGTGACGCGGTTGTGTTCCTCGGGGAGGTCTTCGGTGTTGGCCGCCCACAAGATGCCGTTGCGCGCCGAGCGCGCGACGTCGTGGATCGCCGGGCCCCACAGTTCGTCGAAGTCGAGTTCGCGATGGGCCTCGATGGCGTTCAGCGGTCCTGGTGTGGGAAGGGCGTGCATTTTGGCGCCGCGTACGAACCCGCGTGATTTGTCGGTCTCGTAGAACTGCATGGAGTGGATCAACTGACCAGCGGGGCCGCGCCAGCTTTCCAAGTCTTCGTCGTAGTAGCCCAGTGCCGTGCAGTTGGGGTGCAGCATGAGGTTGCGGCCGACGAGGCCCGATGAGTTGGCCAGGCCATCGGGGTGCTGATCGCTTGCGGAGAGCAGCAAGAGCCGCGGGGTGCCAACGCCGTTGGCGCACAACACCACCGCACGGGCGGGCTGGAACACGACGTTGCCGTCGCGGGCGATGTACTCCGCGCCGGTGGCCACTCCGCCGCTTTCGGTGAGGATCTTGCGGACCCGCGCACCTGTGCGCACCTGTGCACCGGCTTTGAGTGCTTGAGGCATATAGATGAGGTCGAAGGAGGCCTTCGCACCCTGCGGGCAGCCCCACTCGCACACACCCCAGCGGCCGCACTGCTCCAGCGTTTTGTACTTCTGGCTGGCGATCGCATTCGTGCCGGGCCACCAGTGCCAGCCCAGTTTGTTGGCGGCCTGCGCGGCTTTGATACCGGCCCTGCCCATCGGGTGCGGTGGAAGGGGATAGTCGAGTCCTTCGGGGTAGGCGGTGTCGCCGCCGACTCCGGCCACGCCGATGAATTCGTCGACCTCGTCGTGGTAGGGCTTGAGGTCGTTATAGCTGATGGGCCAGTCATCGGCCACCCCGTCGAGGGTCTTGACTCGGAAGTCCGACGGCAGTAGCCGTGGCCATTCGGCGCCGTAGTAGATAGAACTGCCACCGACCCCGTTGAACATCACCGGCCACATGTCGGAGTCTTCGACGTCGATCGGGTAGTCCGCAGGCAGGCCGCGCACGTTGGGGTCGTGGGCCCAGTTGTGCTGGATGAGCAGTTCCCACTCGGGGAAGTTGGCCGGGAAGTCGCTGGGGTTGACCCAGTCGCCCTGTTCCAGACAGATGACGCTCAGCCCGGCCGCTGCGGCGGTGTGGGTGACCACCGCGCCGGACGGGCCGGCGCCGATGACCAATACGTCGACGATTTCGGCTGTGTCGCTGGGTTTTTGGGATTCCACGATTCGCCCTCACTTCCTGTCGGACTCGGCGGCTGGAGGCTGTGCCGCCTCAATAGTGGTCGGTGCTGGCATGGTGTCGACGATCGGAGGTGGACGCGGCCCTGGAGAGGACTTACGCCCCTGCCAGTACGCCGCCGTCAACGACGAAGGCGGTCCCGGTGATCGCGGTGGAGTGATCCGATAGGAGGAACGCCACGGAGTGGGCAATCTCGATCGGTTCGATGGCGCGGCCGATGGGCTGAAAGTCCGGTAGGCCTGCTTCGAGGGCTTCGCGGCCGCCCAGCGCTTCATAGTGGGGCACGTTGAGCGGGGTGTCGACGAAACCGGGGCAGACCGTGTTCGCCCGGATGCCCTGCGCACCGAAGTCCAGGGCGATCGCTTTGGTCAAAGTGAGAACCGCACCCTTGCTGGCGGTGTAGGTGGTCAACAGCTTCTCCGCGCCGATCGAGTTGATCGACCCGAAGTTGACGATCGAGCCGCCACCGGCCTTGAGCAGTTCGGGGATGGCGTACTTCGAACCGAGGAACACGCCCTTGACGTTGACGTCGAAGGTTCTCTGGTAGTCCTCCACCGTGGCATCCAGGATGGTGCCGGGAATGAGGATGCCGGCGTTGTTGACGATGCCGTCGAGTTTGCCGAATCGCTCCACCGTGAAGCTGATCAAGTCCTTGACCTGGGTCTCGTCGGTGACGTCGACGACGCGACCGATCAGACGGTCGTCGTCGACTTTGAGCTGCGTCAGGTGCTCGGGCGACCGGACGGTGGCCACTACTTGAGCGTCTTCGTCGTGCAGGTGTAGCGCGGTCGCCAGTCCGATTCCGCGGCCCGCGCCGGTGATGATGACCGTCTTTCCTGCGAGCAGGGTGCCCATGGATGCGCTCTCTTTCTGCAAGGTGTCGGCGGATTCCCGCCGAAATCATCTATTAATTGATCTACTGTCGACAATTAGTCAAAATTGAATGTGGTGGGTTGAGTGTCGTTCGTCAAGTGGACAGCCCACCCGAACCGAGACGAGTGCGATGCGCGGTGGCGCACCACCACTCGCTGCTCCGTAGGGTGGTCGGCGAAGGAACGTCAAATGCCGGTGGTGGATGCTTCGTTTTGGATCGTCGGAAGCATGGCAATACTGGCAACACGATCGACTCGCGTTAAAGGGTGGACGGATACATGTCTCAACCGGCAGAGGTGGAACCCGACGATCAGGGCAATGAGCCGACCGAGATCACCTTCGACGAGCATCTTCACCCTGCGCGTCCGGGGGCGCTGCGGTTCCGACCCCGCGTCAAGGCACCATTCACTCGCCGCTCGGTCGCACAGGACGGGCCGGCAACCGGGGACAACACGGCCTACGTGTCATGGCTGCTCTCGCAGTCGATGCTGGCCGACGCCAATGAGATCAGCCAACAATTTTCCGGCCAAGGGTCGATGTGGCAGAACCCTTATGCCACGCCCAGTCCCCGAGGTGCCGTCGACACCGCGTCGGTGTGGTTCACTGCTTACCCGCTGTCCCTGATCACCCGTCCCGATGAGTCGTTCCTCAAAGCTTTGGCGGACGAAAAGATGTGGGAGGCGTTCGCCGAAATCGGCATCGAAGCGATTCACACGGGGCCGGTAAAGCGCGCGGGCGGCATCTCCGGATGGCAACTCACCCCGAGTGTCGATGGGCACTTCGACCGCATCAGTACCGAAATCGATCCGGCCTTTGGCACCGAAGACGAATTTCGGCAGATGTGCGGGACCGCGAACTGGTACGGCGGCACGGTCATCGACGACATCGTGCCCGGCCACACCGGCAAAGGCGCCGACTTCCGCCTCGCCGAGATGAAGTACGCCGACTATCCCGGCATCTACCACATGGTCGAGATCGACCCGCGGGACTGGGACCACCTTCCCGACGTCCTCGCTGGTGCGGACTCGGTCAATATCGACGCCGCAACCGAGGAGTGGCTGGATAAGGCCGGATACATCATCGGTCGATTGCAGCGGGTGATTTTTTATGCCGAGGGCGTGAAGGAAACCAATTGGAGTGTGACAAGGCCCGTTCTCGGTGTCGACGGGGTCGAGCGTCGCTGGGTTTACCTGCACTACTTCAAGGACGGCCAGCCGTCCATAAATTGGCTTGACCCCTCGTTCGCGGGCATGCGACTCGTGATCGGCGACGCTCTGCATTCCCTGACCGATCTCGGTACCGGTGGACTTCGTTTGGACGCCAACGGTTTCCTCGGTGCGGAGAAAACCGCAGCAGAAGACGGCGCCGCTTGGTCGGAAGGTCACCCGCTCTCAGAAGCCGCCAACCACCTGATTGCGAGCATGGTCCGCAAGGTCGGCGGGTTCACCTTTCAGGAGCTCAATCTGACCATTGACGACATCCGGGAGATAGGTGAGGCCGGGGCGGATCTCTCCTACGACTTCATCAACCGGCCGGCCTATCAGCACGCGCTGGCCACGGCTGATACCGAGTTCCTGCGGCTTACGCTGCGCACCACTCTCGAGCACGGGGTGGACCCCGCCTCACTGGTCCACGCGCTGCAGAATCACGACGAACTGACCTATGAGCTGGTTCATTGGTCGACGGGCCACCGCGACGATCTCTACACCTACAAAGGGGAAGAGGTCACGGGCGAGATGCTGGGCGCATCGGTCCGCGGCGATCTCACCGAGAAGCTCACCGGCAAGAACGCGCCATACAACCTGGTCTTCACCACCAACGGAATTGCCTGCACCACAGCGACTGTCATCGCGGCAACGCTCGGCATCACCGAGCTGGACATGATCGATGACATCGATCGCATTCGTCGAGCACACCTGTTGTTGGCGATGTTCAATGCACTGCAGCCGGGCGTCTTTGCGCTGTCAGGGTGGGATCTCTGCGGGATGCTCACACTGCCTGCCGAGGAGGTCGCCGACCTACTGCGCGGTGGCGACACCCGCTGGATCCACCGGGCGGCCCATGACCTCATGGGTGTCAATCCTCAAGCGACCAACTCGATGGCCGGAATGCCGCGTGGGCGAAGTCTTTACGGTCCGATTCCCGAACAGCTTGCAGACGACACTAGCTTTGTGCGCCAGCTGCAGGCCATCCTGCGGGTGCGCTCGCATTACGGCATTGCCACCAGCGAGCAGATTGACATCCCCGATGTGTCCCACCGGGGGATGCTCGTCATGGTCCATCAACTCGACGATCTCAACCGATTCCAACTGACTGTCCTCAATTTCGCCAACGAACAGGTCGCTGGCACGGTCCGCTCAAAGAAGCTCCCATCTGGCGCGCACGTATCGGACATGTTCACCGGCGAGGAGGTAGGCGTGGTCGACGACCTGAACAGCTTCGCCGTGGAGTTGCATCCTCACCAAGGTGCGTCACTGCTTGTCGAACAGCCGGTGACTGACGAGGTTTGACCCGAACCGGCGTCGTGCTCGCTGAGTCCCCCTCATTCGCGGGTCAGCGGGCGCCATGCGCAGGCACCTGCGATGCAGCTGCGAGGTCATCCATCTCGATGGGCAGCTGACGAGCCGCCGCAGCCGCAGGGGCGACGAGTCCCACTCCACCAGCAATGACTCCAGCGGCCAATACATCACCCGCGCCTCGACGAGTAGTCACGCACAAGTCTCCTTTGACCTTTGGTGCTGCGGGGGTTCACCGGTGTCTGATTGGGTGCATGACCTTTCAGAAGAACGACAGCGCGCCGGGCACACCGGCAATCCTCGCACCGCAGGTTCAGCAGGCGGTGTGGTTCATGGGCGCGCTGGTACGCGTCCGCGCCAGCGGGGAGAACACAGCCGGATGCCTGGACGTCCTGGA
>DASQCE010000382.1:0-3153 GCA_035634855.1 Mycobacterium sp. | reverse complement strand
GCACAACGCTTCGGGAGGCGGCACTGGCCTCGGGCAAGGTCACGGCGGAACAGTTCGACTCGATCGTCCAACCGCTCGCTATGGTCGGCGATGGCGTCACCGGCGCTTGATGACATCTGACGAGCGGCACGGCAGTCTGCTCGCCGCCGCGGCGCTCTTGTTCGCCAACGGCCAGTCCACCTCGATGACGCAGACCGCCGTGACACGACTCAACCAGGGCCTCGGCATCGACGCCGTCCTGATCCCCTCATGGTCGATGCTGACACTCAAGGGAACCCACGACACGGTGTTGACGGCGGCGGTGTCGCCCACCGGCGTCAACATGCGGCGGGTCGCGTCGATGATGACGGTTATCGACCGCGCCAGGGACGGACAGTTGGACCTGCAGACCGTGAAGCGCGGCGTGGCGCATGCGGAGTCCGAAGTCGGTTCAGGCACAGCGGTTTTCGCTCTCGCCTGCGCCACGGGCGCAGCCGCGCTCGCGGTGATCTTCGGTGCCACCCATCCGCTCGTGGTACTGCTGGCCGCAGTCGGAGCCGCAGCAGGCGGCTTGTTGCGGCGTTGGCTGGGCATTGCCGGTGCAGGCCCGCTGGTGCAGCTGTTTGCGGCGGCGCTGCTCGGTGGAGTGCTCGGTGCGGTGGCCACCCACCTGCACCTGGGCGGATCCACCGCGCTGGTCGCGATCTGTCAGGCCATGGTGCTGGTGCCCGGCGCGCATATCCTCAACGGCGCACTGGATCTGCTGGATCTGCGGGTGACGCTCGGCCTTGCCCGGCTGGGCTTTGCCGCCCTGCTTCTCACCGCAATCAGCGGCGGCCTCATGGTTGGGCTCGCTCTGGGTGGCCAGACGCTTGCGGTGACGGCGCCGTCGAGCAGCGCACCTTTCTACGTCGACGTGATCGCCGCGGGGGTCGCCGCCGCCTCATACCCGGTCTACTTTTCGATGCCGTGGCGGATGATCGGTTGGCCGGTGGTGGTCGGCATGTCCGCGCACGCGGTGCACTGGTGGGCGCTGGAGCGTGGCGTAAGCCTGGCCGTCGCGGCCTCGCTGTCCTGCCTGCTCGTCGGGTCGATCCTGGTACCCGTCGCGCATTACATGCGCATCCCGTTCGCCGCCGTCGGCTTCGCGTCCGTCGTCGCCCTGGTGCCTGGCTTATTCGTGTTCCGCACGCTGTCTGGACTCGCCCAGTTCGCCGACGCCCCGTCACCGGCGCTGCTGAGCGCGGCCGCGTCCAATCTCATCGTCGCATCCATCACTGTGACAGGCATGGCGCTTGGGCTGGCGCTGCCGATGCATGTGTTCACCGGCGTGTGGCGGCGACGACACGAGCTCTGAGCGCCCGCCGTAGCCTTACGTCATGAGCGTCAAAATCGATCTCGACCAGCTGGCAGGCGCGCTGGCCGATTTCACCTTCGCCTATCTGATCACGGTCGGCGACGATTATCACGCACACACCGTCGCGGTCGAGCCGGTGCTGGCCGGCGGCATGATCGATGTCGGCACCATCGGCACGGGCACGGGGAAGAACGTCACCGCGCACGACGGCGTCACGCTCGTCTGGCCACCGCGCGAGCCCGGTGGTTACTCGCTGATCGTCGACGGCCAGGGCCAACCCACGGACGCCGACACGCTGACTGTCGTGCCCAATCGCGCGGTGCTGCACCGCAAGGCGGCGCCGGGGGCTGTGACGAAGCCCGGCTGCAAAGACGACTGCATGCCACTCGAAAAGCTTTGAGTTTTCCCGTCGAGTGGCCACTTATTGCACGCCCTTCGCCGAAAGCCGTGACACAACTGGCCACTCGACGGCTCAGTTGGACACGAAAAAGCCCGGCCCACAAGTGGACCGGGCTTTCCCGTTTGGACAGATTTAGAAGTCCATGCCGCCCATGCCACCGGTCGGGTCGGCCGCACCAGCGGCCGCCTTCTCCGGCTTGTCGGCGACGACCGCCTCGGTGGTCAGGAACAGCGCCGCGATGGACGCCGCGTTCTGCAGCGCCGAACGCGTCACCTTGACCGGGTCTGCAACGCCTGCCTTGAGCAGGTCCTCGTAATCGCCGCTGGCAGCGTTTAGGCCGTGGCCGGCGGGAAGGTTGCGCACCTTCTCGGCGACGACGCCTGGCTCCAGACCCGAGTTGAAGGCGATCTGCTTCAGCGGGGCCTCGAGTGCGACCCGGACGATGTTGGCGCCGGTGGCCTCGTCGCCGGTGAGCTCCAGCTCCTCCAGGACGGGAGCCGACTGCAGCAGAGCCACGCCGCCACCGGCGACGATGCCCTCCTCGACGGCGGCCTTCGCGTTCCGAACGGCGTCCTCGATGCGGTGCTTGCGCTCCTTGAGCTCCACCTCGGTGGCAGCGCCGGCCTTGATCACCGCAACACCGCCGGCCAGCTTGGCCAGGCGCTCCTGCAGCTTCTCGCGGTCGTAGTCGGAGTCGCTGTTCTCGATCTCGGCGCGGATCTGGGCGACCCGGCCGGCGATGGCGTCGGAATCCCCGGCACCCTCGATGACCGTGGTCTCGTCCTTGGTGACGACGACCTTGCGGGCCTGGCCGAGCAGGGACACGTCGGCCGTCTCCAGCGACAGCCCGACCTCTTCGCTGACGACCTGGCCACCCGTGAGAATGGCGATGTCCTGCAGCATGGCCTTGCGGCGGTCACCGAAGCCAGGAGCCTTGACGGCGACGGACTTGAAGGTGCCACGGATCTTGTTGACCACCAAGGTGGACAGGGCCTCACCCTCGACGTCCTCGGCGATGATCAGCAGTGGCTTGCCGGACTGGATGACCTTCTCCAGGAGCGGAAGCAGATCCTTGACGGTCGACACCTTCGACGAGACGAGCAGGATGTACGGATCCTCGAGGACCGCTTCCTGACGCTCGGCGTCGGTGACGAAGTAACCCGAGATGTAGCCCTTGTCGAAGCGCATGCCCTCGGTCAGCTCGAGCTGCAGGCCGAAGGTGTTGGACTCCTCGACGGTGATGACACCCTCGTTGCCGACCTTGTCCATGGCCTCGGCGATCAGCTCACCGATCTGGGTGTCGCCAGCCGAGATCGCGGCGGTGGCAGCGATCTGCTCCTTGGTCTCGACCTCCTTGGCCGACTTCAGCAGCGTCTCGGTGATCTTCTCGACGGCCTTCTCGATGCCGCGCTTCAGG
>DASQCE010000381.1:0-3536 GCA_035634855.1 Mycobacterium sp. | reverse complement strand
ACGCCGATTGGCCGCCACCGTTGGTGTTGTTCGGCGTCTCCGCCACTCGAGTGGACAAAGAGTGCCCGTGATGCTCGCCTTCGGGAGTGGGAGTAATAGCAAGCCGTTTCGATCGAAGCCGAGGGACGTTAGAAGGCGCTTTGAGTCGCCGTCCGGAGTCCTGGCCCCCGGTTGCGAATCGGCCCGCCCACTCCGCAGCCTTTACTGTGATTGAGCGACATAGCCGCTAGGTTGCTGCTGCCGTTCGGTACGGCGCCGGGGCGATGAGGTTTTGAACCACATTGCATGCCTGGCCGTTCCACTGACTGGCAACGTGTCCCGACGGAAGGCAAGCGGGCGTTCGTTGCTGCTCCGAATCATGAAGCGAGGTCAACGGGTGCCGATGACGCAAGACGCAACTGCGTCGCAGCAATTGGACTCTGCGCGGTCATCACCGTGTCGTGGACTGCTCAGCGTGTTGGTGCGGCCGCAACCCCTACCGTTTGGTGTCGGTATTACGGTCGCGGCGGCATTCATCATTATCGAGACGTTGTTGGTGTACTGGCTCCAACAGATGGGATCCGACAAGTCGTTTCGGGCACTGTTCTTGCTCGGCGTGGTGGTCGTATCAGCTGCCTGTGGATTCCGGTTGGCCGTCGCGACAACCCTGGTCAGTGCACTTGTCTATGTCTACTTTCATCTCGATCCGGGCGGGTCGATCGTCGCTGACGACTTTGTTGCGCTGTTCGTCTTCCTGCCTATCGCGTTCTCGGCCAACATCATCGGCAGGCAGGCGCGATTGCGCGCCACCGAATCCGAGGAACGCCGCCAGCAAGCCGATGCTGCGGCGTCGCTGGCCAGGACGTTGGCGCAGGAACATGCGGCGCTGCGCCGCGTCGCAACATTGGTCGCGCGCGGCGCGGCGCCGGCGGAGGTCTACCCGGCGGCCGTCGTCGAACTATCCCGCGGATTGGGCGTGGACAATGTCGTTTTGCTGCAGTACGGTCCCGACGGCGCGACGGTCGTCGTGGACAGCCGCGACGAGCACGGCACGGCGATAATGCCCACGGGCGAGCGCCTTTCGCTGGACGGAGACAACGTCGCCGCCCTCATCCAGCGACAGGGCGCGGCGGCCCGGATGGATAGTTACGTCGACGCGACGGGCCCGACTGCCGAGCGTGTTCGGTCGCTGGGCCTGCAGTCTGGCGCAGGCGCGCCGATCCTCGTCGATGGCCGCATCTGGGGTGCAGTGATCGTCGCATCCGCACGAGCGGGACCGCTACCACCCGGCACCGAGTTGCGCATCCGAGACTTTGCCGATCTCGTCGCGACCGCGATCACCAACGCCGAGACCCGCGCTGAACTCAATGCTTCTCGCGCTCGGATCGCCGCAGCGGCAGATCAGGCGCGGCAACGTTTTGAACGTGACCTGCACGATGGTGCACAGCAGCACGTGGTCTCACTTGGCCTCCAACTTCGTGCCCTCGAGGAGCGTGTGCCACCCGACCAACATGAGTTACAAAGGCAGATATCGGTCGTCGTCGATGGACTCGGTTCAGTTGCTGCGGAACTCCGGGAGCTTTCGCGCGGGATGCATCCCGCAATCCTGTCGAAAGGCGGCCTCGGCCCTGCGATCAAGGCGCTGGCCCGCCGCTCAACAATCCCCGTTGCACTTGACCTGGACGTCACCGCCAGGATGCCGGAACAAGTTGAAGTAGCGGCGTACTACGTCGTGGCAGAAGCCCTGACCAACGCCGCCAAGTATGCGCGCGCATCCGAGGTCACCGTACGCGCCGGCACCGCTGACAGAAATCTGTTTCTGACGATCCGCGACGATGGGATCGGCGGCGCGGTGGTCGGCAGCGGGTCCGGACTGATCGGTCTCAAGGACCGCGTAGAAGTACTTGCCGGTCGGTTCGAAGTTGTCAGCCCATGCGGGTGCGGAACAACGCTTGCTGCCACCATTCCGCTTGACAGCGCTGCACAGGATCCCGCGTCCGTTTCGTCGCCCGGACCGACGGCGGAAGCGGATGTCGCTGGCGCTCCACGCGGTGACGACGGGGATGGAGGGTGGCTGGGGCCTGGCGAGAGACATCGGGCCGAATAGCTGCTCACGTCGTCCTACCCGGCCGCGTCCGCGCCTTCGGTGTTCAGCAGCACGACTGACGAGTCAGGACAGAGCCCGAGACGCGAGCGTGCTGGCTCGGTGGCCAGGACTCGCAAAGCGGCGAGGCTCGCGGCTCCGCACGGCCCGCTGTCGACGCCGAGGGCCGTGAGGTCGGCGATGGCGTCCTGGCGGCCGCGTCGTCGATGGCCACCGCACCGGCCAGTCCCCGCCCGAGGTCAGGCCACGCTAGGTAGGAGGGCGTACCGCAATTCAGCCCGGCCATGCTCGTCTTGCCGGTTTGCACCGTGGTCGGTGCACCGGCGGCGAGGCTGGCCCGCAGGCAGTCGGCGACGTCCGGTTCGACCGCGACGATGCGGCAGTCCGGACGAGAACGGCCGACGAGCACGGCGGCGTCACATTCACGTGCCCGTGTGGACGGACTGCGTCGAGGTCCACTGGTCCTCAGGTGAGGCGTACGTGACACCGGTTGACGACGAATGCGTCGGCATCGATCCTGAGCTAGCAGCACGGAGGATTCGATGTCCACTTCGACGAGTTCCCCGCCCTGCGGGAGCGCGTATTGGGTTGTCAACGCGGCGCCGACAGAGCTGCGGGCCCGCTGGGACAGAGGGTCGCGAGCCGCGCTGCCGGGCGAGTCCTACTCGTCGGTGACGCGGCGGGTTACACGGACGCACTTACCGGAGGGCCTCGGGCCGGCGTTCGGCGCAGCAGAATTATTGGTGCAATGCGTGGTCGCAGACCGCCCGGGAGATTACGACCACCAGTGGCGCCGGATGACGCGGCGCTATCGAGCACTGACGGCGGCGCTCCTTCGGGCGGGTGCGTGCCCGCCGCTGCGCGCAGGCATCGTCCCAGCCGCCCACGCCTGGCCCAACCTTTTTAGCAGCGTCGTCAACCTGCTCGCTCAATGAGATACGGCAGTCGACCCTGTGGGCGAGGCGCCCGATGCGCTTGCTCAAAGTCCCACACTCCGAAATGCTCGGCGGCCACTACCCGACTTCCAACCGATCGTCCGCGCCATCGAGCCCCGCGAGGTCGCGGGCCCCGCCGCTTTCCTGCTCTCGAATCTGGCCAGCGCGATGACTGGAACGGCTGTTGGGTGGACGTCGGCGTCCTCGAGAATGCATGACGGCCCCGCTTCGGGGGCGGGTCGGCGCGGTGACCGGTTTAGCCGATCGATGTAGGCATCGGCGTGCGCCGGCCTCGGCCCGCTCCCTCTTTACTGACCTGAAGGCACAGAAGTGGGCTAAAGGCGGAAACATGACATGCGCCGTAGCCCCCGCGATCACGCTGTCGCCGAAGATCTTTCAAGCCGTCCGTTGTCACACTGGCGTCGTCGGACGTACCGACGGTGAGCCCTCGCCGCTAACAGGGCAACCGCGCTGCCAAGAGCCGAGCGTTACTCGGTGGACGGCAGGTCGGCGAGCAG